>JBBQBW010000390.1:0-3527 GCA_038318025.1 Burkholderiales bacterium
GAGGTCGATCACGTCCTGCGCGCGGCCGGCCGGATCACGGGGGAAACGCAGTTCGTAATCATCGGGAGCCAGGCACTTCACGGCAAGTACCCCGACTTGCCCGACACCATCTGCGTCTCCGCGGAGGTCGATCTCATCGCGAAGAACCTGCCGAGTCGAACCGAATGGCTGAATGCGATCGGTGCGGCTTCGCCCTTTCACGAGGAATTCGGTTACTACGCCGATCCTGTTGACGAGGGCACGGCCACCCTCCCAAAGGGCTGGCGCGGACGGCTCGTGAACCTGCCGCCCGGCGACACCGAGGGCACCCGAGCCCTTTGCCTCGATCCCCACGACCTCGCGATCTCAAAGTACGTGGCAGGACGCGAAAAGGATCGTGTCTTCACGGCGGCGTTGGTGGTGCGCGGGCTGCTCGACCGAGACCTCTTGCTCCAGCGGCTGTCCGCGACGCCGGTCGACGAGGCGGTGGCGGCCAAAGCGCGCTCGGCGATCCATCGGGACTTCTCACCGATCAACCCTGCTTGAGTCGTGCGAGGACCGCTTTGAAACAGCCGTTGCGGCACGTCTGGAGCCACTCGAACACCACCATCTCGGCGGAGACGATCACGGCTCCCGCCTGCCGTAGCCGCTCCATCGCCAGCAGATGGTTCTGCGCAGCGCGCGAGCCGCACGCGTCCGCTACCACGAAGATCCGGTACCCGGCGCGCAGGAGTCCCAGCGAAGTCTGCATCAGGCAGACGTGCGCCTCGCAGCCGGCGATGACGACGTGGGGTGTGCCCTCCTCCTTGCGCGGCAGGTGTTCGAGCAGCCCGTCGGCGCAACCGTCGAAGTGGTCCTTGGCGATCGTGACGGCGCAGCGCTCGCGGATCGGCGCGGCGTTGGGGCCCAGCCCGGCGGGATTCTGCTCGGTGCCGACGACGCGGACGCCGAGCTCGCGGGCGACATCAGCCATCAGCAACGCGTTGCGAACGGCCACGTCACCGCCATGGATCGCCGGCAGCAGGCGCTCCTGGTAGTCCACCAGCACCAGCGTGCAACCCCGTGGCTCGATCGATTCCATGGAAAAAGGATAACCTGAGTCATTCCCGCGAAGGCGGGAATTCCATCATCGAGCCTCCGCCTTCGCGGGGGTGACAGGATCCGCCATGGACACGCCCGTCGCCGCTGCAACCCGCCCCGCCCGCATGATGACTGCGCAAGACTACCGCGAGTCGCTGCGCGCGTTGAAGCCCACCGTCTACGTCGACGGGCAGCTCGTCGCTTGCGTGCCGGACGCACCGGCGCTCGCCCCGGGCGTGAACGCCCTCGGGGTCAGCTACGACTTCGCCCACCGCCGGGAGCTCGCGCCGCTCATGACCGCGGTGGACGGCGCCAGCGGCCGCACCGTGAACCGCATGCTGCACCTGAACCAGGCGGCGGGCGACCTGCTGAACAAGCTCGAAGCTGTGCGCATCCTGTGTCAGGAGACGGGCTGCGCGCAGCGCTACCTGGCCCACGACGCGCTGAACGCGCTGGGCCAGGTGAGTGCCCGCATCGACGACGCCCGCGGCAGCAACGAGCATCGCGCGCGCTTCAACGAGTACCTCGCCCACGTCCACGAGCACGACCTTTCCCTCGGCATCGCGATGACCGACGCCAAGGGGGACCGCTCGAAGCGTCCCCACCAGCAGGCCAACGTCGATACCTATGTGCACGTGGTGTCCAAGGATGGCCGCGGCATCGTGATCTCCGGCACCAAGGCGATCGTCACGGGCGCGCCGTACATGCACGAGCTGCTGGTGATGCCGTGCCGCAACATGTCCAGGGAGGACGCGGATTTCGCCGTCTGCTGCGCGGTGCCGGTGGACGCGCCCGGCATCACCATGGTTTCCCGGCCGGCGGGACGACCCGGGGACAAGGTGGAGCACGGCGCGCCGCTCTTCTCGCGCAAGTACGGGCAGTCCACCGCGGTCGTCGTGTTCGACCAGGTGTTCGTACCGTGGGAGCGCGTCTTCTATGCCGGCGAGTGGGAGCACTCGGCGGTGCTCACCTACAGCTACGCCACGCACCATCGCCACAGCTGCATCGCGGCGCGCGCCGGCTTCGGCGACCTGCTGATCGGCGCCGGGGCGCTGATGTGCGAGGCCAACGGCTTCGACCCGGGGGCGGAGTCGAATCTCCGGGAGCCGATGGTCGAGCTGATCAAGATCGTCGAGGGTTTCTTCGCCTGCGGCGTGGCGGCGAGCGTCTACGGCACGCGCGACGAGTGGAGCGGCACCTTCATGCCGGAGCCGGTGTTCTCGAACATCGGCAAGCTCCTGCTCGCGACCCAGATCTACGAGATGCACCGCCTCGCCCACGAGGTGTCCGGCGGCCTCATCGTGGCGCTTCCGGGTCCCGACGAGGACCACAACCCGGCGACGGCGGCCACGCTCGCCGAGGTGCTGCGCGCCAACCCCGCGGTTCCCTACGACAAGCGCATCGAGGTGGCGCGCTTCATCGAGGATTTGACCGCGAGCTACCAGGGCGGGTGGTATTCGCTGATCAGCCTGCACGGCGGCGGGTCGCCAGCGGCGATGAAGCAGGAGATCTGGCGCCACTATCCGCTGGCCAACAAGGTGGGGCTGGTGGAGCGGCTGCTGGACCGTGGCGTGCTGGCCGATGACCCGGCACGGAAGATCAATCGCAACCGGCAGCCGGGAAAATGCTGCGACGCCGGGTGCGCCGTGCCCGGGCAGGCGGTAATGGTGAATTTGCCGAATGTTCGGGAGTGATGCTGACCATGCCCTGGATCGCCTGCATGGCCTGGAGAAACTGCTATCGGGTGGGCAGGGACTGATGACGAAGGGTTGGGCCCCCGCCGCCGCGGGGGCGACACGTGAATACGACGTGGCCGTGATCGGCGGCGGATTGGTGGGCTCGGCCATCGCCTGCGGCCTGGCGCGCAACGCCCAGCGCGTGGCGGTGCTCGACGAGGGCGACGTGGCCTACCGCGCCTCGCGCGGCAACTTCGCGCTGGTGTGGGTGCAGAACAAGGGCATCGGCATGCCGCAGTACGGGGCGTGGACGATCCGCTCCGCGACGGCATGGCCCGGCTTCGCGACACAGCTGCAGGAGGAGACCGGGATCGATGTCTGCTACCAGAACCCGGGCGGCTTCCACATGACGCTGTCGGAGCGCGAGCTCGAGTTCCGCGACGCGCAGCTCAAGCGCCTGCACGCCCAGCCCGGCATGCCGCACTACGACTACGACATCCTCGACCACGCACAGGTGAAGGCGGTGCTGCCCGAGATCGGTCCTGAGGTCGTGGGCGCCAGTTTCTCAAAGCTCGACGGCCACGTGAACTCGTTGAAGCTCTTCCGGGCGCTCAACCTGGCGATGCAGCGCCGTGGCGCCACCTACCTCTCCGATCGCCCGGTGGAGCGCATCGAGCACGCGGCGGGCGAGTTCCGGCTGCACACGAAGAAGGGCGAGCTGCGCGCCGCGAAGGTGGTCCTCGCTGCCGGCATCGCCAACGCGCACCTCGGCCCCATGGTCGGCCTCGACGT
>JBBQBW010000391.1:0-3525 GCA_038318025.1 Burkholderiales bacterium
AGCGAGCGAAATCCGGCGACGCGGCCGCCGGCGGTTGATCGGCGCCGTCGCCATCGTCCTGCTGCTCATCGTCTTCGTGCCGATGATCCTCGACTCCGAGCCGCGCCCGGCCCGCGGCGGCCCCGAGATGCAGATCCCCCCGCGCGACACGGCCCCACCGTTGCCGCCCCCGGCCGCCGCCGCGAAGGCCCCCCCGGTAGTCGCCACCGTTGCGCCCAAGTCCGCGGAGCTCACGCGGGGCGGGCCGGTCGATGCGGCACCCTCTCCCAAGGCCCCTGCCGCGCTCACCAGGCCCGCGGAAGCGCCCAAACCCCCTCCGGACGCAGCCGCCGAGGCCCCGCAGGCGCAGGCGCAGGCACCCTCTCCCCCGCCCTCTCCCAGGGGAGACGGAGCAAAGGCAGAGGGAGCAAAGGCAGAGGGAGCAAAGCGGGTCCCCGCCGCCACGCCCAGGCTCGAAGGCTTCGCCATCCAGGTGGGCGCCTTCCGCGACGAGGACAAGCTCCAGCAGGCCCGCGAGAAACTCGTGGCCGCCGGCGTCGTCCATTACACGGAGAGGCTCGACAATCCCGCCGGGCCGCTCACGCGCCTGAGGGCCGGACCCTTCCCGACGCGCGCCGCGGCCGATGCGGTGCTCGCGAAGATCAAGCCGGTGGCCCCGGATGGCAAGGTCGTTCCCCTGCCATGAGCAGGGTTGCAAAACGCGGTTCCCGACGCAATTTGGGTAGATGGGCACCACCGCGTACACTCGCGGCCGGCAGCCACGGAAAGGAAGCCTAGGCATGTGCGGCATCGTGGGGGTGGTCGCTCGAAGCCCCGTCAACCAGCTGCTCTACGACGGCATGACGGTGCTGCAGCACCGGGGCCAGGACGCGGCGGGCATCGTCACCGCCGAAGGCCACACCTTCAACATGCACAAGGGCCGCGGCCTGGTGCGTGATGTCTTCCGCACCCGGGACATGCGCAACCTGCAAGGCACCATGGGCATCGCCCACTGCCGCTACCCCACCGCGGGCTCCGCCTCCTCCGAAGCCGAATCGCAGCCGTTCTACGTGAATTCCCCGTACGGCATCGTCCTCGGCCACAACGGCAACCTGATCAACGCCGACGAGCTGCGCCGCGACCTCTTCATGGCCGACCGGCGCCACGTCAACACCAACTCAGACTCCGAGGTGCTGCTGAATGTGCTCGCGCACGAGATCAGCTTCGCCTCCGAGGGCCGCGACCGCCTGAACCCCGAGATCATCTTCAAGGCGGTGGCGGGCGTGCATCGCCGCGTGAAGGGCGCCTATGCGGTGGTGGCGATGGTGGCGGGCCACGGGCTCCTCGCGTTCCGCGATCCCCACGGCATCCGCCCGCTCATCATCGGCCGCGCCGATACGGAGAAGGGCGTCGAATTCCTCGTCGCTTCGGAAAGCGTGACCCTCGACACTCTCGGCTTCAAGGTGATGCGCGACGTGATCCCTGGTGAGGCGATCCTCATCGACGAGAGCGGCAACTTCCACAGCCGCCAGTGCGCCGACAACCCCGAGCTCTCGCCCTGCATCTTCGAGTTCGTGTACCTCGCGCGCCCGGACTCGGTGATCGACGGCATCTCCGTCTACGAGGCGCGTCGCAACATGGGCCGCAGCCTCGCCGACAAGATCCTCGCCATGGGCCTGCGCGACCAGATCGACGTGGTGATCCCGATTCCCGATTCCAGCCGTTCCTCGGCGCTGGAAGTGGCGGCGAAGTTGAAGCGCCAGTACACCGAGGGCTTCATCAAGAACCGCTACATCGGCCGCACCTTCATCATGCCGGGCCAGGAGATGCGCCGGAAGAGTGTCCGCCAGAAGCTCAACGCCATGGCGATCGAGTTCAAGGACAAGAATGTCCTGCTGGTGGACGACTCGATCGTGCGCGGCACCACCAGCCGGGAGATCGTGCAGATGGCGCGCGAGAGCGGCGCGAAGAAGGTGTTCTTCGCGTCCGCCGCCCCGCCGGTGCGCTTCCCCAACGTCTACGGCATTGACATGCCGTCGCCCTCGGAGCTGATCGCCGTGGGCCGCACCAACGAGGAGATCGCCCGGGCGATCGACGCGGACGCGGTGATCTACCAGGAGCTCGACGCGCTGATCGACGGCGTGCGCAGCCTCAATCCGGCGATCCAGCGCTTCGACTGCTCGTGCTTCGACGGCGTCTACATCACCGGCGACGTCTCGCCCGAGTATCTCGCGGGCATCGCCGCGGGCCGGGGCGAGGGCGATGGGCGCACCGGGTCGCGGCTTTCGAGCTATCAGCTGGATTTAGGGCTTTCGCGAGTCGACTGATCATTGTCATTCCCGCGCAGGCGGGAACCCAATTGGGCCCCCGCCTTCGCGGGGGTGACGGGTGGGATAATCCAGCCATGCCCAACAACTACAAACCCGATACCCTCGGTGTCCGCGCCGGTGGCCTCCGCAGCGACTTCCAGGAGCACTCCGAGGCCCTCGCGGTCACGACCAGCTTCGTCTTCAAGAGCGCCGGCGAGGCCGCCCGCAAGTTCGCGAACGAAGAGCCGGGCAACATCTATTCGCGCTTCACCAATCCCACCGTCACGATGTTCCAGAACCGCCTCGCCGCGCTCGAGGGCGCCGAGGCGTGCGTGGCGACGGCCACCGGCATGGCGGCGGTGGCCACCACCGCGCTGGGGCTGCTGAAGAGCGGCGACCACATCATCGCCCCGCGCGGCGTCTTCGGCACCGTGGTGCCGCTCTTCGACGTGATCCTGAAGAAGCTCGGCATCGAGACCACCTGGGTGGAGCTGCCGGACCTGGATTCCTTCCGCCGCGCGCTGCGCAAGGAGACGAAGCTCGTCTTCGTCGAGACGCCGTCCAATCCCGCGTGCGAGATCGCGGACATCGCGGCGCTGGCCGGGATCGCGAAGAAGGCGGGCGCCATCCTCGCCGTCGACAACTGCATGTGCTCGCCGGCGCTGCAGCGGCCGATCGAGTTCGGCGCCGACCTGGTGATCCACTCCGCCACCAAGTACCTCGATGGCCAGGGCCGCGTGCTCGCCGGCGCCATCGCGGGTCGCGCGGACCTGGTCTCGGGCCCGCTCTACAACTTCGTGCGCACCGCGGGGCCCGCCATCTCGCCCTTCAATGCGTGGGTGTGCCTGAAGGGCATGGAGACGCTGGGCATCCGCATGAAGGCGCAATCGGCCGCGGCGCTGGAGCTCGCGCGCTGGCTGGAAACCCATCCCGCGGTGGAGAAGGTGCTCTACCCGGGCCTCGAATCCCATCCGCAGCACGCGCTGGCGATGCAGCAGCAATCGGCCGGCGGCGCCGTGCTCTCGTTCGTGGTGAAGGGCGGCCGCGAGGGCGCGTGGAGGCTTATCGACGCCGTGAAGATGATCTCCATCACGGCCAACTTCGGCGACGTGAAGAGCACCGTGTGCCACCCGGCCACCACCACCCACGGCCGCGTGCCGCCGAAGGAGCGGGAGGCGTCGGGCATCGTCGAGGGCCTGGTGCGCCTCGCCGTGGGACTCGAGGATCCCCAGGACAT
>JBBQBW010000392.1:0-3519 GCA_038318025.1 Burkholderiales bacterium
GCGGCCAACGCCGTGGTGGTCTCGACCCACTATCGCCAGGGCCCCGAGCACAAGTTCCCCGCTGCCCACGACGACTCCTTCGCCGCCTACCAATGGGTGCTGGCGAACGGCAAGTCGCTGAAGGGCGATACCAGCCGCGTCGCGGTGGTCGGGGAAAGCGCCGGCGGCAACATGGCGCTTGCCGTGGCGCTCATTGCGCGCGAGAAGAAGGTGCAGATGCCCGCGGGCCTGGTGCTGATCTATCCCGTCGCCGGCTACGACTTCGAGACTGCGTCGTACAAGGAGAACGCGGACGCCAAGCCGCTGAACCGCGAGATGATGAAGTGGTTCTTCGAGAAGTACCTGAAGAGCCCCGAAGACGCGAAGAACCCGTTGCTCACGCCAGTCGCGAACGCCGACCTGAAGGGCATGCCCCCCACCACCATCATCCTGGCGGAGATCGATCCGCTGCGTTCGGAAGGCGAGATGTTAGGAACCAAGCTGAAAGCGGCAGGCGTGACGGTCGACACGAACGTTCACCCTGGGGTGACCCACGAGTTCTTCGGCATGGCCGCGGTGGTGGACGAGGCCAAGAAGGCGCAGGCCCAGGCGGCTGCGGGGCTCAAGCGCGCGTTCGGTAAATCCTGACGAAGAGGCCACAGCGCCGCGGGGACCAGCAAGCTCTTCGTTCGCGGTCGGTTACGCCTTCGACACGACCCGTAGCGGCACCTCGCGGGCGACGGCGAATCCCATGTGCTCGTAGAGCCCGAGCGCGCGCGCGTTCGACGACATCACGTGCAGGAAGGGGTGCAGGCCGCGCGCGAGCTGGGACGCGACAACACGAGCGGTGAGGCGCCGAGCGTAGCCCCGCCCCTGGAAGTCGGGCAGCGTGCAGACACCGCTCACCTCGCGCCACCGCCCCGCGTGCGCCCGCTCCCCCGCGATGGCGACGAGCCGCCCCTCCTCGAACATGCCGTACCACTCGCCGATGTCCATGGGCCGCTGCGGGAACGGGCCGGGGCAGGTCTGCGTGGCGAGCGCGGCCATCAAAGGAACGTGGACCTGCGTCAGGCGCACCGGTTTGCGGTCGGGCGTGGGCGCGGCGCCCGACCACGCCATCGAGCAGAACGACGCCTCGACATCGACCCGCCAGCCCGATGGCGCCGCGCCCCGCCATTCGGCGCAGAAGAACCGCTCCTTCGGCGGGCAGAATTCTCCAATCGCCCCGAAGTCGGGATTATCGACGTCGGCGAAGGCGATGATCGCGGGAAAGCCCGGGGCGTAACGGCGGATGCGGTCGGTGCCCATCGTGAGGTGGGCCTGGGCGCCGCTGAATGCCTGCCAGAAGATGTTCTCGAGATCGTCCACACAACGCCTTCCCATATGGGGTCGCACTCCCCTCGCGCGCTTTGTTGGAAGCTCCTCGTCGGGGATGGGGAATTCTAGGCGAATGCGGGCTGCGGTAATCTTGCGGTCCTACCCAGGAGACGCGCCATGAAAGTCGACAACATCCTTGGCACCATCGGCAACACCCCCCACATCCGCATCCAGCGCCTGTTCGGCGCGTCGGAAGTGTGGATCAAGAACGAGCGGGCCAATCCAGGCGGCTCGATCAAGGACCGCATCGCCCTCGCGATGGTGGAGGACGCGGAGAAGACCGGCAGGCTGAAGCCCGGCGGCACCATCATCGAGCCCACCAGCGGTAACACCGGCATCGGGCTCGCGATGGTAGCCGCGGTCAAGGGTTACGCGTGCATCCTGGTGATGCCCGACAGCATGTCGGTGGAGCGCCGGCGGCTGATGCTCGCCTATGGCGCCAAGCTCGTCCTCACGCCGCGCGCCGAGGGGATCAAGGGCTCCATCGCGAAAGCGCAGGAGATCGCCGGGAAAACGCCCGGCAGCTGGATCCCGCAGCAGTTCGAGAATCCCGCGAACGTCGACATCCACATGCGTACGACGGCCCAGGAGATCCTTGCTGACTTTCCCGACGGGCTGGACGCGATCATCACCGGCGTGGGCACCGGTGGCCACATCACCGGCTGCGCCAAGGTGCTGAAGAAGGCGTGGCCGAAGCTCCAGGTGTTCGCGGTCGAGCCCACCGCCTCGCCGGTGCTCTCCGGCGGCGTCCACTCGCCGCACCCGATCCAGGGCATCGGCGCCGGCTTCGTCCCCGAGATCATGGACAAGACGCTGCTGGACGGAATCATCCTGGTGGAGGCCGACGCGGCGAAGGAAATGGCGCGCCGATGCGCGGCGGAGGAAGGAATCCTGGTCGGCATCTCTTCGGGCGCGACCCTCTCGGCGATCAGCATCAAGCTGCGGGAGTTGCCGCAGGGCGCGAAGGTGCTGGGGTTCAATTACGACACCGGGGAAAGATATTTGTCGGTGGATGCCTTCCTGCCGGCGGAGCCGGCGGCGGGGTAGGCTTTGATACGCAGATGGGCGCAGATGAAACGCAGATAGTCGCAGATTGGATTTAGTGTGCGCTTTGTAGCCGCGTTGAGCCGTCGTGACAAGTTCTTCACCCATCTGCGCCTATCTGCGGTTCATCTGCGCCCATCTGCGAACCCTTGCTTTAAGCCCGGCGGATGACACTCGGCACCGCGGTCACACCGCGGCGAAGCCGGCCTGATAACCGCATGCCATCGCGAAAGTTGAGGCCGAGCAACACGAGGTTGGTGGCGCCCGCAACAAGCTCGATGCCCTGCACCACGCGGAACACCGCGCCGATGTCCAGCGTCTCGGCCCGCGACGCGAGCCACAGCGCGCAGGGCAGCAGAATGAAGATGCCGTTGAACGCGACGATCTTCATCCGCCCGATCTTGTCGCCCACCAGGCCACGCCGGTAGCCGCGGGCGAGTCGGTGGCCGGTGATGCCCGTGACGATGAGCGCCGGCACCAGCACGAAGAGCCCGCGCGCGATCCAGCGCCGCACCGAAGCGAGGTGGTCCGGCACGATCTCGGAGCCTATGGCCAGCAGCATCAAGAGGCCGATCATGAGGAGCGCCAGGGTGGCCGCGATGATGTGGATGCGGACGATCTTCATGCGGCTTCCTCCAGTTCGGTGGCGAGCTCCGCCATGAGGGACGACAGGACACGCTGGCCGGCGGCGACGTCGCCCGCGCCGCACGCGGCGGCGAGCGCCGCGGCCTCGCGATTCCAGCGCCGGTCGACGCGCTGGTAGACATCCCGTCCCCGGACGCTCAGCGAATGCAGCGGCGAGCGCGCGTGCCGGGGATTGGGAGAGCGATCGATGAGGCCCTCCTCCACCAACCGGTCAAGCTGCTTCTGCACTCCCTGGCGGCTGGTGCCCATGAAGGACGCGATCTCGGGGGCCGTGAGGGCCGCGGGGGCCAAAGCGATCGCACCCAGCATCTGCCAGCGCGAGCTGGTGAGCCCCTCGACCGAGGCGAACCGGTCGCCCCAGGCGATGAGCAGACCGTTGGCCCGGAAGATCGAGAGGACCAGGCCGGTCAGGGCTTCGGCGGCGGGGGTGCGGGATTCGCGCATGACAACCAGTTTCCATCATTGGCAATTGGT
>JBBQBW010000393.1:0-3517 GCA_038318025.1 Burkholderiales bacterium
CGGTGCTGCAGGTTTACCTGCCGCAGCAACTCACGGTCGCGGAGATCGAGGCCACGATCGCGGCGGCGATCACAGCCACCGGCGCCACCTCGGCCGCGGACATGGGCAAGGTGATGGGCGTGGTGAAACCGAAGATCGCGGGCCGCGCCGACATGGGCAAGGTCTCGGCATTGGTAAAGGCGAAGCTGGCGGGCTGATAATCCGCGCATGATCCCGCAGGAGTTCATCCAGTCCCTGCTCGGGCGCGTCGACATCGTCGACGTGGTGGACCGCCACGTGAAGCTCAAGAAGGCGGGCGCCAACTTCCAGGCGTGCTGCCCCTTCCACAACGAGAAGACGCCTTCCTTCTCGGTGAGCCCGACCAAGCAGTTCTACCACTGCTTCGGCTGCGGGGCCCACGGCAACGCGATCGGCTTCCTGATGGAGTTCTCCGGCTACGCCTATCCCGAGGCGATCCGCGCGCTCGCCGAGACCGTGGGCATGCCGGTCCCCGAGACCCAGGCCCGGTACGACAAGTCGGCCGCCGCCACGGTCCCGGGGCTCGCCGCGCGGATGAACGACGCGCTCGCCTATTTTCGTGCCGAGCTCAAGAAATCGAAGCCTGCCATCGACTATCTGAAGGGCCGCGGCCTCTCGGGGGAGATCGCGGTGCGCTACGGGCTCGGGTTCGCCCCCGACGGCTGGCAGAACCTCGAGGCGATATTTCCCGACTACGCTACCGCACCCCTGAAGGACACGGGCCTCGTGATCGACACCGAGGCCGAGGGCGAGAAGAAGTCGCGGCGCTACGACCGGTTCCGCAACCGGGTGATGTTCCCGATCCTCGACGCGCGCGGCAACGTGATCGGCTTCGGCGGCCGGGTGATCGGCCCGGGCGAGCCCAAGTACCTGAACTCCCCCGAGACCCCGCTGTTCGAGAAGGGGCGGGAGCTCTACGGCCTCTATCAGGCGCGCCGCGCCATCCGCGACGCCAACCAGGTGATCGTGGTCGAGGGCTACATGGACGTGGTGGCCCTGGCCCAGCACGGGGTGGAGAACGCGGTGGCGACCCTCGGCACCGCGACCACCCCGATGCACCTCTCCAAGCTGCTCAAGATGGCCGACAACGTGGTGTTCTGCTTCGACGGCGACAGCGCCGGGCGCAAGGCCGCATGGCGGGCGCTGGAGATCGGCCTGCCGGTGCTCGCCGACGGAAAGGTCGTGAGCTTCCTGTTCCTGCCCGCCGAGGACGATCCCGACACCTTCGTTCGCCGCGAAGGGAAGGCGGCATTCATTGCGGCGGCGGCCGATGCCAAGCCCCTTTCCCAGTTCCTGTTTTCGGAATTGGTTTCCCGGGTGGACATGGCGTCCGACGAGGGCCGGGCGCGATTCCTCGCCCAGGCCCGGCCGCTGGTGAGCCAGGTCGAGGCCCCGGCGCTGGGGGCGATGCTGCGCAAGCGGCTGGCGGAGCTGGCGCGGCTGGAACCGGGCGAGATCGACCGGCTGGTGCCGCCCCCGGCCGCCGCGGCTCCACCCCAGGGGCGCTGGCCCACAACACCCCCAGCCCGTGGCATCCGCCGGATCGTCCCGATCGAGTCGCGGCTCCTGGCTCGCGTCCTGCACCAGCCTTCGCTCGCGGCGATGATCCCCACGGAACTCATTCGGACGTACAACGCAGAAGGGGGCGCGTTGAAGGAAATTGTGGCATATTTCGCCGAAGATCCGACTCGCACCATGGGTCAGGCTAGTGCTTACTTCGACGGCACCGAACACGCGGTCACGCTGATGTCCTCGCTCGAGGACCCCCTGTTAAACGAAGTCGATGACCCCGATATCGACTATGTGGCCGAGATCGACCACATGGTCGGGGAGCTGCGTCTGCTAAAGGCAGGCGAACGTCGCTCCGAATTGGTGCAGCTGCTCGGTCAAGGGGATCTCACCGGCGAGCAAAGGGCTGAATTGGAAGGACTTATGTCGTCCCTCGCCACGGAGAAATCCGGGATTCCTCCTACGGAGCCTCGGTCCAAATTCTGATAGAATTGACGGTTTTCCCGAACCGGTTGATAGGGATCTATGCGAGCCATGCGCGCGGTCAAGAATTCGAGCAAGCAGGAACACAAGGCCGAGGTCAAGCAGGCCGAGATCGAGGCGCAGAAAAAGCGCCTCAAGAACCTGATCGTCCTCGGCAAGGAGCGCGGCTACCTCACGTACGCCGAGATCAACGACCACCTGCCCGACGACATGACGGACGCCGAGCAGATCGAGAGCGTGGTCACGATGCTGGCCGACATGGGCATCGCGGTCTACGACGAGGCCCCGGACGCCGAGCAGCTCCTCATGAACGAGGCCCCCACCCCGATCGCCGAGGAAGACGTGATCGAGGAGGCGGAGGCGGCGCTGTCGACCACCATCGACGCCGAGTTCGGCCGCACCACCGATCCGGTGCGCATGTACATGCGCGAGATGGGCTCCGTGGAGCTCCTCACCCGCGAGGGCGAGATCGAGATCGCCAAGCGCATCGAGGATGGCCTGAAGCACATGATCCAGGCGATCTCGTCGTGCCCGACGACGATCGAGGAGATCCTGCGCATGGCGGAGCTGGTAGAGAAGGACGGGATGCGCATCGACGAGCTGGTGGACGGCCTCGTGGACGAGGACGGCCAGGACCAGCCGACCAGCAGCGAGGAGGTCTCCGAGGAGGAGGAGCTCGAGGAGCTCGACGAGGAAGAGCAGGAGGCCGAGGACGAAGCGGTCGCCAGCGCCGACCTGGAGAAGCTCAAGCAGGAGGCCCTCGGCCACTTCAACAAGATCCGCCGCCTCTTCAAGAAGATGAAGAAGGTGCTCGCCGAGAAGGGTTACCGCTCGCGCGCCTACAAGGACCTGCAGGAAGAGATCTCGAACGAGCTCCTGTCGATCCGCTTCACCGCCAAGCAGGTCGAGCACCTGTGCAACGGGCTGCGCGGCCTGGTGGAGCGCGTGCGCGGCCACGAGCGCGAGATCATGGAGCTGTGCACCAAGAACTCCAACATGCCCCGCGCGCACTTCATCAAGGTGTTCCCGGGCAATGAGACCAACCTCAAGTGGACCAACGAGGAAGTCGCCTCGGGCAAGGTCTACGCGAAGGCGCTCGAGCGTTTCAAGCCCGCGGTGATGGAGCAGCAGGAGTCGCTGATCAACCTGCAGAAGGAAGTCGGGATCCCGATCAAGGACCTGAAGGAAATCGCGCGCCAGATGTCCACTGGTGAAGCGAAGGCGCGCCGCGCCAAGCGCGAGATGATCGAGGCCAACTTGCGCCTCGTGATCTCGATCGCCAAGAAGTACACCAACCGCGGCCTGCAGTTCCTGGACCTCATCCAGGAAGGCAACATCGGCCTGATGAAGGCGGTGGACAAGTTCGAATACCGCCGCGGGTACAAGTTCTCGACCTACGCCACGTGGTGGATCCGCCAGGCCATCACGCGCTCGATCGCCGACCAGGCGCGCACCATCCGCATCCCGGTGCACATGATCGAGACGATCAACAAGATGAACCGCATCT
>JBBQBW010000394.1:0-3513 GCA_038318025.1 Burkholderiales bacterium
TCGCCCACGCCGAACCAGCGCGCGAGCGCGGCGCCATACTGGTCCACCGAGGTGGTGGGGATCCAGCGCCCCTCGCGCTCCGCGTCGTCGGGCCCGCCGAGGGCGAGCGTGGGATAGCGGCCGTAGAGGTCCCCGCCGCGCACCGCGCCTCCGAGGATGAGGTGGTGATTCCCCCACGCGTGATCGGTGCCGCCGCCCGAGGCGGGCTGGAGGGTGCGGCCGAAATCCGACAGCGTGAACGTGGTCACCGAGTCAGCGACTCCCAGCTGCACGGTCGCGTCGTGGAAGCTCTTCAGCGCCGGGGCGAGCTGGCCCAGCAGCGTATCGAGCGTCGCAAGCTCGTTGGAGTGGGTATCGAAACCGCCGAGGGACGCGAAGAAGACCTGACGCCGTGCGCCGGTCTGCGATCGGGCTTCGATCAGCTTGGCGATCTGCTGCAGCTGCTGCGCGATGTTGCTGGTCTGCCCGGTGAAGAGCCCGGCGATGGTGGAGCTGGTGGAGGTGAGGATCGGGTCCACCGTGCCCGACAGCGACACCGCCCCCTGCATCACGCCCGCGGCGGCCTTCACGTAGCCGTTGGATTCTTCCACCGCGAGGAGCTTCTGCAGTGCGGCCAGCCGCGCCTGGCCCGTGGCTCCCGTAAGGCCCGCGAGCGCGAGGCCCCCCGTGGAGGGCAAGGCGAGGGCCACGGTCGACTGGCCCGACACGAACAGGCTCGCGCCTGCCAGCGAGGTCACTACCGGGAACGTGCCGTAGCGCGTGCCCAGAGCGTCGGCGATGCGCCCGCCCCAGCCGGCGGGGCTCTGCTCGGTGCGTGACGACTGCCATTGCGCCTGCTGGTCGGAGTGCGAGTACAGATTCGCGGGCCGCTTGGCCTGGTAATCCGCCTTGGTGGTGGGCTCGCTCAACGGCCCCACGTTGGCGAGGATCGCGAGCTTCTTCTGCGCGAAGAGGCCGTGGATGTTGGCGAGCTTCGGGTGCAGCCCGTACGACGCCGGGGCGCGCGCAGTCTGCACCGGCAGCAGCTCCGACTGCGCGATATTGATGCCCGAGCTGGCCGGCCGAATGGCCGCGTACTGCCCGTAGCCCGCCGCATCGTTGGGGATCACCAGGCTGTTGCCGTCGACGCCGCCGTACAGGAACACGCACACGAGGGCCGTGTAGTCGGACACGGCCTGGCCATGGGACGTTGTGGCGAGCGCGGCCAGGCCGATCGGCGCGAGGCGCGCGGCGAGCCCGGCTGCGCCGAGGGCGGTGGCGCGGGTGAGGAAGCGGCGGCGGTCGGCTGTCATCGTTGCACCTGGTATTGCGCCGAGGAGATGGCGAGGTATAAGGCGGCGCGGGCGCGGCCCGGGCCATCGCTCGCGGGCACGGCCAGCACCGCGGTGAGGATCGCATCGCGCGCCGCGCTGCCGAGCGTTCCCGCGAGCAGGTACCGGTCCACGCGATCGACCAGTGCGGCAGCGTCGGCGGCGACGGCGGAGTAGGCCGAGAGATCCGGCTGCGTCCCGGTCGAACCGAACACCGACGCGTCCGCGGCGATCGGGCTGGAGTACAGCAGCGAATTGGCGAAGTTGGCGCGTCCGATGGCAGTGGCCGAGGTGAGCAGCCCGAACTCGGGACCCACCAGCGCGGTGGAGGGGATCACGTACCCGGGCGAATAGAAGTTGAACACCGACGGCGAGTAGAAGACGTTCTGGGACAACGCCGTCGACTGGGTGCGCAGGAACACCCCGTCGCTGCGGGTTGCGAGCGCGCGGGCCACGCCCGCCACGTAGAGCGCGGGCTCCACCAGCTTGCCGTAGCCGGGGTCGATCTTGCGGGCGCCGCGCGCCTCCGGATCGAGCAGGATGGCGCGCACCACGGCCTTCAGGTCGCCGCGCTGGCCGGCGCCGTTGTTGTCGAAGGCGGCGGTCACGCGCGCCACGTAGGCGGGGGTGGGATCGCTGGTCACCAGTTTCTGGATCAGCTGGCGGCCGATGAACGGGCCCACGTTGGCATGGTTGGCGATGGTGCGTAGCGCGAACTGCAGGTCGTCCGTGGCGGAGAGGCCCGCCGGGGCGACGGCGCCGGAGAGCAGCGCCTTCGCGCCGGTGTCGTGGTTGCTCGCCACCGGATACATGTCCCCGAGGTAGCTGCGCGGGTTGTTGTTGCGTGCGACACCGCCGGGCGCCACCGGATAGGTCCATCCGGTGAATACGTGGGCGTAGCCCTCCACCACTTCCTGGTCGTACGACGGGACCGCCTTGCCCGCGGCGTCGAGCACCCGGGTGCCATCGGGGCGCAGGGCGTCGGTCCCGACCGAGAACAGCTGCAGGATCTCGCGGCCGTAGTTCTCGTTGGGCTCGGTGCGGGTAACGGCGTTGGCCTTGTTGTTGTTGGCCATGTCCAGGTAGTCGCCCATCATCGGCGAGACCGTCACGCCATAGAGCAGATCCTGGTAGGGGCCGAACGCGCGGTCCACCAGCAGCTGCTGGTAGTGGCGCATGGCGTAGTTGCGCGCGTTGTCGATACCGGAGGTCACCAGGATCTGCGACAGGGCGAAGGCGACGCGGCCGCGCAGCTGGTCGGGCTGGGCGAGCGCGTTCTGCCAGAAGCGCAGCTGCAGCTGGAACAGCGTGTAGTTGTCGCGGGCGCAGTAGCTGTCGGCGCGCACCGGCTGCGTACGGTTGTCCACGCAGGTGTCCGGGCGGGCGGCGGCAACCCAGGGGTAGTCCGGGTAACGGGTCGCCGCAAGCGCCAGCTGCTCGTCCACCCAGGCGGCCGCGCCGATGGTGGCGACCCGCCTCACCTCGGCCTCGGCAGGGCCGAAGGAGGCCTGGCGCAGCAGGCGGATCGCATCCTGCTCCCGGTCGCTGGCGGAGAGGCTCGCGCACAGGGCCACGCCCTCGCCCACGTGGCCAAAGGAAGCCGAGCGCGCGAACACCGTGGCGTCGACGGTGAATCGGTGGTTGGAATCGTTGCTCGCGGCGCCGTTGTTGTAGCTTCGGTAGACCGGCGTCGCGTCGGCGGCGCAGGCGTTGGCGAGCGGGCGCGCGGCATGGAAGCCCACGCCCTCGTAGGTCCAGCCGCGATCCTGCTTCACGCGCTCGCACTCGACCGGATCTGCGGTGTAGAAGTGCGAGTTGGGACCGATGCCCGGGGTGCCGTAGAACCGGCACACGGGTGAGAGGCCCGGGGCATCGCTCGCGGAACGATAGACGCCGAAGGAGCCGCCGGTGCGGACCCACCCGGGGCCGGCGCCGCCCCGGTCGACCAAGGCGACCTCCGCCGGGTCGGCCGAGACGAAATAATGCTTGAGGCTGGGGTGGAAGAACTCGACCGCCGTCGCGGTGGGCTCGGCGGCGCACGCCAGCCCGGAGAGGGCGGCGGCTGCGGCGATCATCATCCGGCAGGAATTGAACATGCGGACTACCTCCCCAGGAGCCGCTTCGAGACCTGCCAAACGGTGCGGCAGGGAAGTTGGTTGACCGGTTTGCGCCGGAAAGTCAGGTCATCGCGACGATTTCCTCG
>JBBQBW010000395.1:0-3512 GCA_038318025.1 Burkholderiales bacterium
ATCGGCGGCTACGTACTCGACCGGCGCGCCCGGCGCTGGGTGGTGGTGATGATCGTGAACGACGCCCGGGCCGCCGGCGCGCAGCCCGCCCTCGACGCGCTGGTCGAGTGGGTCGCCGCGCGATGACCCACGCGGTGGAGAACCAGCCGCCCCCCTTCGCCGGGCACGATGCGTTCACCTCCGACCGCTGGCTCGCGGGCGCGATCGACGCGCCGACCCTCGCGCGGCTCGGCGATCGCCCCGCGCGGCTCGGGGAGTTCGTGGGCTCAGAAGCGGCGCAGCAACTCGCCGCGGACGCGAACCGCAACCCGCCGGTGCTGCGCACCCACGATCGGTACGGCCATCGCATCGATCACGTCGACTACCACCCCGCGTACCACGCGCTGATGACCCGCGCCCTCGAGTCCGGCGTGCACTCGCTCGCGTGGAAGGCGCCGATCGCGGGGTTCACCTCGCGCGCCGTCCTGTTCTACTTGTGGAACCAGCTCGAACAGGGCACCGCCTGCCCGGTGACGATGACGTTCGCGTCGCTGGCGGTATTCGCCCACGCCCCGGAGCTGGAAGCCGAATGGCGAGCGCGCGTGCTCGCCGACGCCTACGATCCACGGCCTCTCACGGTGGCGCAAAAGGACGGCGCCACCATCGGCATGGCGATGACGGAGAAGCAGGGCGGCTCCGACCTGCGCGCCGTCGCGACGCGCGCGACCCCCGCCGACGGAGCGTTCCGGCTGGAGGGCCACAAGTGGTTCTGCTCGGCGCCGATGAGCGACGCCTTCTTCACCCTCGCGCGGGACGAGGCAGGCGTGGGCTGCTTCTTCGTGCCGCGGTGGCTGCCCGACGGCGAGCGCAACCCCTTCCTCATCCAGCGCCTGAAGGACAAGTGCGGCAACCGCTCCAACGCCTCTGCGGAGATCGAATACCAGGGCACGTTCGCGACCCGGGTCGGCGAGCCCGGGCGCGGCATCGCGACGCTGATCGCGATGGCGCACCACACGCGCTTCGACATCGTGGTGGGCGCGGCCGCGATGATGCGCGCCGCGCTCGAGCAGGCCGCGCACCACGCACGCTACCGCACCGCCTTCGGCAAGGCACTCGACCGGCATCCGCTGATGGCCAGCGTGCTGGCCGACCTCGCGCTCGAGGCCGAGGCGGCGCTGCGCCTCGCCTTCCGGCTCGCCGCGGCATTCGACCGCGCGGCCCACGATCCCGCCGCGCGGGCGCTGCAACGCGCGCTGACCCCGATCGCGAAATACTGGCTGTGCAAGCGGCTGGCGCCGGTGGCGGCGGAGGCGATGGAGTGCCTGGGCGGCAACGGCTACGTCGAGGAAGCGCCGCTCGCGCGCCTCTACCGCGAGGCGCCTCTCAACGGCATCTGGGAGGGCAGCGCCAACGTGATCTGCCTCGACGCGCTGCGCGCGCTGGCGCGGGAGCCCGAGGGCTTCGCGGCGCTGGCGGCGGAGGTGGCGCTGGCGCGGGACCCGCGCCTGGATGCCCGGGTCGCCGAATGCCGGGCGCTCCTCGCCGATGCCGTGGGGGCCGAAGCGCTCGCGCGCCGAATCGTCGAACGGCTCGCCACGGCAGTGCAGGGCTCGCTCATGCTGCGGCATTCGGAAGGGATCGCGGCCCACGCTTTCGTCGCCTCGCGGTGCGGCGCCGATGGCGCCCTGGCTTTCGGAACCCTCGCGGCGGGAACCGACTCGGCCGCGCTCGTTGCGCGCGCGCGCCGCGATTAAGCGGCTTTCGCGTCCTCGAGGACGGAAAGCTTGTCGCGCACCAACTGATACTGGTCCGACAGGTCGTGCAAGGCCTCGATCGAGAGGCGCGATTCCAGCCTCAGCCCCAGCCCGGACTCGGTTTCGAGGTGCTGCTCGATGGCTTGCCGAACGATGTCCAGCCGCACGTGCCAGGTGAGGGAGCCGGGGCGCGTGCTCGAAAGCCTGTCGAACATCGCGTCGATGCGCTTGTTCGCCACCAATCGATCGTCGGCATCGTCGACCGTGGCCGCCGTGGCGTCTTCGCCTTCCAGCGCGCGGTAGACGACGGCCTCGCGCGTCAGCACGTGGGCCTTCCAGCAGCCCCGCAGCTCCGCCAGGCGGTCCAGCGCGCGGCCGCGATCGATGCCGGCGACCCCAAGGGCCTCCAGCCCCGCCAGGACCTCTTCACGGTCGCGGCGGAGCTGTTCTCTGATGTCGTGGCCCAAGCTTCGATGCTGCCTTGCGCCTAGCGGCGCTCGGCTTCCTTCTCGATCTTCTTGCCGGCGGCCTGGGTGTCCTGGCCGACGCCTTCCATGGTGTTGCAGGCGCTGAGCACGAAGGCTCCGATGAGTGCGGCGATGAGTGCTTTGATATTCATTGTTGGCTCTCCAGCGTTGGGGAATGAATCGGGATTACGGCTTGTAGTTCTTGTTGCGCTCGGCGGAGTTCTCGATCTTCTTGCCGGCGGCCTGCGTGTCTTCGCCGACTCCGGCGAGGGTGTTGCAGCCAGCCAGGACGAACATGCCGATGAGGGCAGCGACGAATTTCTTCATGTGGGTCTCCAAAGGTCAGGTGGATGGGGTGGCGGAGCGAGGGAGGCCTTCGCCATCCCCCCGGAAATTGCCCCACCATCCTCGCAGAAGCCGATCGGCGGTGACATCAGGCAAGAGCCAAGCCGCGTGTCGGCGCCCGCCTACGACGATCGAGAACCTTCGGATCAGCCCGTGAAATACCGGGAGTTGAGCGCGTTCTTCCAGTTCTCGTCGAAAATCAAATCGCAGACCACCTTCGCACCTTCCGAATCCACCAGCTCGAGCTCCCCGCCGCGAATGAACCTGGCTTGGGCATGGGCATCATTGAGCGACTCGAGGAGGCGCTGCTTGTACGCCGTATCTTCGTTCTTGAGGAATATGCCTTTGGTCTCGAGCACCACCAGAGCGGACTTGTCGCCCAAGCTGGCGCGGGCGAAGACGAAATCCGGATAGACCTTGTTCTTTCGCCACCCCTGAAGGCCATATCCCGTTTTCGCCACATTGCGATGCCACCACGCGAGAGCGGATTGCGCGTCGAGGTAACAGGCGAATTCGCCTTCGAGGCGATTGTCGAGCATGTTCTCGAAGACCGGCTCGAAAAGGCTGCGTTCGAGAGGGCGGCCGTCGGGTCGGGTGACGACATGCGGTCGCTCCGGGAGGTCCAGCGACACCTCGAGCGGCAACTCGTAGTCGAGGCGATCCGCGCGCAGGCGGAACTCGATTCGCCCTGCCCGGACATGCCGGGCGAACACTTCTTCAGCCAGAACGTCGCGGCGAGCTTCAAGGTCCGAGCGCAATTGCTCCACCAGCAGTGCCGCGGAGCCCGCGATGGCCGATTCCATCTGACCGGACTCGATCAGCCGCGAAATCACTCCATCTACCAGGGCATAGGCGCCCCATGAATTCGGCAACAGGTCTCCGATCGCACGGGCGATGAACACCCGGTCGAGCTCCGCGGGACCGGAGCCCGTCGCTTGGCCTCGCAGCGCAGCCCGGTTTTCGAGGA
>JBBQBW010000396.1:0-3509 GCA_038318025.1 Burkholderiales bacterium
CCGCAGCAGCACGTTCTGCCGGTAGAGCAGGTGGGCGATGCGCACCTTCTGCGCCCCGGTGGCGAAGTGGTTGTGCCAGAAGAGGGTCATGCGCTCGGTAAACGGCGAGGGGGTCTCGAGCATCTCGCGCAACCACCACTCGCGCAGTTGCATGCCCTGCTCGAGGTTGCCGCGCTGCCAGGCAAGGCGCTCCTCGACCGAGAGGGCGCGGACCGATTCGTAGGCAATGGCGGGCACCGACATGAAGGCGGGTGGCGGCTGGACCGACTCGCGGCGGGCCTCGCCGAGGATGCGCTCGACCGCCTCCGCGCGGGTGAGCCCGGAAAGGGCGCGGACCTCTGGCTCGGTGACCCCGAAGCCGGTGCGGGAGAGGAGGTGGCGGGCCCCGTCATAGCCGATGGGCTCGGCCAGGGCGGGGAGGGCGATGAGCAGCAGGACCAGGAAGGCTCGCATGGCGGCACCCTTTAACGATGGGGCGAGCCTACGCCCAACCGGGCGGGGAAGGGAACCTTAGGGGACAGACCACTAAGCCTCGTCGAGCGACAGCTCGACACGCTGGACGCTTAGTGGTCTGTCCCCTAAGGTCGCCTTCCCCGGCATCCGTCAGCCGACGATCGCCTTGACCGAAGCCTTGAGCTCCTGCGCCGCCTGCCCGACGCGCTCGCGCTCTGCCGCGAGCCACTTCGCATCGGACTGGTTTTGCGCCAAAGTCGTCTTCAGCATCCGGTCCACCTCGGCCGGCGCGACGCTGCCCTGGGTCACGCGCGACTCGACGAAGCGCCGCGGATCCAGAGCCGCCTGCACCGCTTCGTCCGACATGCCGATAACGCGGCCCACGGTCTCCTGCGCCGCCGCGTCGAGCATCGCTGCCGTAGCCGAGGCTCGCCCCACGTCCCGGCTCACGCAGTTGCGCACCAGCCGCGCCACCACGTGATGTACCTGGCGGAAGGAGAGCCCGGTGGTGCGCACGATCACATCGGCCAGGTTGCTCGCCGTGCACCAGCTCTGCGCCAGCGCCGCCTGCATGCGTTTTTCGTGGACGATGAGCGTGTC
Source organism: Burkholderiales bacterium (assembly GCA_038318025.1). Classification (GTDB taxonomy): domain Bacteria; phylum Pseudomonadota; class Gammaproteobacteria; order Burkholderiales; family Usitatibacteraceae; genus Usitatibacter. The sequence goes on from JBBQBW010000396.1 coordinate 1,054, forward strand.
GAGCACTCCGGCGGCGAGGTCGAGCATCGCGTCGGTGGAGGCGAGCGCCTCGTCGATCAGCGGCAGCTCGCGCACCGCCTGGTCGCCGGTGCCTTCGGCGCGGAACATCGCGAGCGCCGAGGCGCTCCAGGTGACCGAGGCGCCGGCCGCCTTCTTGATCGTCTCCAGCGCGGTGGGGTTCTTCTTCTGCGGGAAGATGCTGCTGGTGCCGCAATAGGCGTCGTGGGTCTCGACCATGCCGAACTCGAAGCTTGACCACACGTGCAGGTCGGTGGCGAGGTCGTTCAGGTCCGCCATCACGAACGACAGCGCGCCGATGGCGTCGGCGGCGTAGAACGCCTCGCGACCGAGCTTGGAATTCTCCAGCACGGCCGAGAAGCCGAGCAGGTCCGTGGTGCGCTGCCGGTCCAGCGGCCACGACGTGCCCGCGAGCCCCACGGCGCCGAGGGGATTGCGGTTCACGCGCGCGTAGGACTGCGCCAGTCGCTCGAACGCGTCGTGGAAGCGCGTGGAGAAGCTCAGCAGGTAATGCCCGAACACCCAGGGCTGCGCGTGCTGCATGTGCGTGTAGCCGGGCATGATGGTGCGCGAGTGGGTGGTGGCCAGCTTGAGAAGCGAATCCTGCATCTGCGTGATGCGCTCGAGCACCTCGAGGATGCGGTTGCGCTTGTACAGGCGCCGCACCGTGGCGCCCTGGTCGATGCGGCTGCGGCCCGTGTGCATCTGGCCGCCCACGTCTTCGCCGATGAGGCTGAAAAGGTAAGCCTCCACCTGCAGCAGGAAGCTGCCCTTGGTGACGTCGATGGGGAAATCCGCGGCGTCGACGGTCTCCAGCTTCAGCAGCTGGGTGAGGATGGCGGCCCCCACCTGGCGGGTGATGATGCCCTGCTCCACCAGCATCGCGGTATGGGCGAGGTCCACGGCCAGGAACTCGCGGAACATCCGCTTCTCGCGGTCGAGCTGCGGCAGGTCGTGGTAGCGCACCATGCGCTCCGCGGGAGGCGCGGAAAGGCGCGCCTCGGCGAGCGCGATTTCCTTCTTGTGGGCGAGGGTCATTTGACGGTGGTCCCCGCGAGCTCGATGATCTCGTCCGGGTGGATGCTGACCCCCGTGACCCCCTTGCGCGTGCCCACCAGCTGCACCTGGTCGAAGAGGGGGATCGAATAGGGCGCGTCGTTCCACACGATCTTCTGCACCTCGCCGTACTTCGCGATGCGCGTGTCGTAGTTCATCTCGCTCGCGGCCTCCTTCATCAGCACCTCGATCTGCGGATGGGTGTAGCCGGTGAGGTTCGAGGAGTCGGCGCCGACCAGCTTGCGGCGCAGTCGCGTGTCGGCATTCTTGATGCCGGTACCCAGCAGCCACATGTGCGCGTCGTTGCTGCCCTTGCCGGTGCCCTGGCCGGGCTTGGCGGCGTAGAGCGTCTTCTGGTAGGTCGCCCACTCCCAGACCTTGAACTCGGTCTTGAGCCCCACGTCGTTGAGATACCCCTGCACTGCCTCGGCCACCGCCTTGTCCTTCATGTAGCGCCCCGACGGGGTCCACATCACGATCGTCTCGTTGAAGCCGTTCGGGAACGCTTCCTTGATGAGCTTGCGGGCCTGCGCCGGGTCGAACGGGTAGGCCGAGAAGACGCGGCGGCTCTGCACGCCCTCGGGCATCGGGCTCTCGGGCACCTTGCCGTAGCCGTTCAGCACTTTCTCGACGATCGCCTTGCGGTCGATCGCGAGGTTCACGGCCTTCCTCATCCGCACGTCGTTGAACGGGGGCTTGGCGACGTTGAGCTCGAAGAACACCTGGAACGAGCTCGGGACCACGTGGAGGTCGGCCTTGCCGCCGCGCTTGATCTCCTCGGCGGACTCGGGCGGGATGTGAGTCACCACGTCGGCATTGCCCGTCTGCAGCTCGATCACGCGCGCCGAGCCTTCAGGGACGGGGCGGAACTCGAGCGTTTGCGGCTTGCCTGCCGTGCCGAAGTAGCCCGGGTTGCGCTCCAGCACCGCCTTCTCGCCCTGCACCCAGCTCTTGAACACGTAGGGGCCGGTGCCCACCGGGTTGCGCCCGTAGGCGCGGCCGCCCTTGGTGAGCGCCGTGGGGCTGCTGAACGACGACCACTCCTCGGCCAGCACCTCCAGCAGCGTGGGCATCGGCAGCTTCGTCGCGATGACCACCACGTCGTCGGCGGGCGTGGTGATCGACTCGATCGGCGCGTAGTACGAGCGGTTGGGCGAGCCGAGCGCCGCGTCGCGGATGCGGTCGAGGCTCACCTTCACGGCGGCCGCGTTGAACGGGGTGCCGTCATGGAACTTCACGTTCTTGCGCAGCTTGAAGGTCCAGGTCCTCTTGTCGTCGGAGAGCGTCCACGACTCGGCGAGGTCGGGGACGATTTTCTGCATCGCCGGCCCGTCCCAGTCGACCAGGCGGTTGAAGAGGTGCGTCACCACGATGTGCGAGGG
>JBBQBW010000397.1:0-3507 GCA_038318025.1 Burkholderiales bacterium
GGTGCTCGCCGGGCTGAACAAGCGCATCGCTCCCGCGGTCGAAGCCTTCGCGATCACCGACAGCGCCGCGATCGGCGCGGCGCTGCAACCCTCTCCCCAGCCCTCTCCCACTCCGAGACCGGAGCCCGAGGGAGAGGGTGAACCCCGAGGCTGAACATGCTGAGCGGACAAGTAGCCCTGGTCACCGGCGCCTCCCGAGGCATCGGCGAGTGCATCGCGCTCGCGCTCGCGAAAGCGGGCGCCACCGTGATCGGAACCTCCACCTCTGAAAAGGGCGCGGAGGCCATCTCCCAGGCCCTGGCTGCCTCGGGCGGCAAGGGGGCGGGCAAGGTGCTCGACGTGCGCGATTCCGCCGCCTGCGCGGCGCTGGTCGAGGCGATCGCGGCCGAGCACGGCCCGGTGTCGATCCTGGTGAACAACGCCGGGGCCACCCGCGACAACCTCCTCGCACGGATGAAGGACGAGGAGTGGGACGAGATCCAGGCCACCAACCTGAAGGCGGTGTTCGTCCTGTCGCGCGCGGTGCTGCGCGGGATGATGAAGGCGCGCACCGGCCGCATCGTGAACGTGAGCTCCGTGGTCGGCTACACCGGCAATCCCGGCCAGACGAACTACGCCGCCGCCAAGGCGGGCATGGTGGGCTTCTCCAAGTCGCTCGCCCGCGAGGTGGGCAGCCGCAACATCACGGTCAATTGCGTGGCGCCCGGCTTCATCGAAACCGACATGACGCGTTCCCTCGCCGAGGAGCAGGTGAAGCGGCTGGTGGAAAGCGTGCCCCTCGGGCGCCTCGGAAGGGTGGATGATATCGCCCATGCCGTCGTGTTCCTCGCCTCGCCGCAAGCGGCCTACATCACCGGCGCGACCCTCCATGTGAACGGCGGAATGCACATGGATTGATGGTAGAATTACGCGCGTTTTCAGCAACATCCAACCACAGATTCAAGCTTGGAGGAAGTCGATGGACAACATTGAAGCCCGCGTCAAGAAGATCGTCGCCGAACAACTCGGAGTCGCGGAAGCCGAAATCAAGAACGAGTCGTCGTTCGTGGAGGATCTGGGCGCCGATTCCCTCGACAACGTCGAGCTGGTGATGGCCCTCGAGGAGGAGTTCGAGTGCGAGATCCCCGACGAGGAGGCCGAAAAGATCACCAACGTCCAGCAGGCCATCGATTACGTGAAGGGCCACGTCAAGCAGTAACCCCCGGGACTTTCCCGCGCGCCGGTGCCCCCTCGGGCGCCGGCACTCCCCGCCAGAACCATGTCGAAACGCAGAGTCGTCGTCACCGGGCTTGGCATCGTCTCGCCCGTCGGTAACGGAATCGCCGAAGCCTGGCCCAACCTGCTGGCGGGCCGCTCGGGCGTGGGGCCCATCACGCGCTTCGACGCGTCGCTCCTGCCCACCCGCATCGCCGCCGAGGTGAAGAACTTCGACGCGAAGCAGTGGATGCACCCCAAGGAGACACGCCGCTCCGACACCTTCATCCATTACGGGCTCGCCGCGACGCGCATGGCGCTGGACGACGCCAACTTCACCATCGACGACTCCAACGCCGAGCGCGTCGGCGTGAACGTGGGCTCGGGCATCGGCGGGCTGCCGATGATCGAGGAGAACATCCGCGAGATGGTGGAAAAGGGCCCGCGCCGTATCTCGCCCTTCTTCGTGCCCGGCTCCATCATCAACATGGTGGCGGGGCTGATCTCGATCCAGTTCAAAGCCAAGGGGCCGAACGTCTCCATGGTCTCGGCCTGCACCACCAGCACCCATTGCATCGGGGAGGCCGGCCGCATCATCGAGTACGGCGACGCCGACGTGATGATCGCTGGCGGCGCCGAGGCGTGCGTGAACCTCTCGGGCGTGGGCGGTTTCTGCTCATGCAAGGCGCTCTCGGAGCGCAACGACGACCCGGCCACTGCCTCCCGGCCCTTCGATCGCGACCGCGACGGGTTCGTGCTGGGCGAGGGCGCCGGCATCCTGATCCTCGAGGAGCTGGAGCACGCGAAGCGCCGCGGCGCGCGCATCTACGCCGAGCTGGCGGGCATGGGCATGAGTGCCGATGCGAACCACATCACCGCCCCCGACATGGACGGCCCGCGCCGCGCGATGCTGGCGGCGCTGCGCAACGCCGGGGCCAACCCCACCGACATCCAGTACATCAATGCCCACGGCACCTCCACGCCCCTGGGCGACGCCAATGAGACCGGGGCGATCAAGGCCGCGATCGGCGACCATGCCTACAAGGTGGCCGTGAACTCCACCAAGTCGATGCACGGCCACCTGCTCGGCGCCGCCGGCGGGGTGGAGGCGGTGATCACGACGCTCGCGGTGCACCACCAGGTCTCGCCGCCGACCATCAACATCATCACGCCCGACCCGGCCTGCGACCTCGACTACGTGCCTGACACCGCGCGCGACATGAAGATCGAGCTCGCGCTCTCCAACTCGTTCGGTTTCGGCGGCACCAACGGGACGCTCGCGTTCCGCCGCTTCCACTGACAGGCGCGACGGCGCCGTGGACGCGGGCACGGTCCTCGTCGACGGCGAGCCTCGCGATGCCATCGCGGCCTCGGACCGCGGCCTCGCGTTCGGCGACGGCGTCTTCCGCACCCTGCGGGTCCAGGGTGGGCGGCCCCTCAACTGGGCCCGCCACCACGAGCGCCTCGCCGCCGACTGCCGCCTGTTGCGGCTCGCCCCTCCCGATTCCAATCTCCTGTTGCGCGAGCTCGCCCGCGTGGCCCCGGGGGAAGCGGTCGCGAAGATCCTCGTCACGCGAGGAGCCGCGGGCCGTGGTTATGCGCCCCCGGCCACGACGCGAGCGACGCGAGTGGTGATGGCCTTTCCGCCCGCAGCCCATCCGCCGGAGCGCGCCGAAGCGGGCGTGCGCGTGCGGCGCTGCGATCTCGTCCTTTCCGAGCAGCCGCGCCTGGCAGGCGCCAAGACACTCAACCGGCTGGAGAACGTGCTCGCCCGTGCCGAATGGGATGACGCGTCGATCCACGAGGGCCTGGTGTGCGATGCGGCGGGCCGCCTGGTGGAAGGCACCATGAGCAACGTCTTCGTGGTGCGCGGCGGGGTGGTCGCCACGCCGCGCCTGGATCGCTGCGGTGTGGCCGGGGCGCAGCGCGCGCGCGTGCTGGCGCTGCTCGCGCAATACGGCGTCACTTGCGGCGAGTCCGACATTCCTTACGAGGGCCTCGCGGCGGCCGACGAGGTGTTCCTCACCAACAGCGTGATCGGCGCGTGGCCGGTGGCAAGCCTGGACGCGCGCACCTGGGCTCCCGGGCCCGTGACGCGCCTCGTGCAACGCCTGATTCGGGAAGACGATGCGCGCGCTTAGATGGATCACCGTGCTGGCGTTTGCCATGGCCGCGGCCGTGGCGGGATGGTTCTGGCACTTCAACAGCGCCGTGCTCACGCCGTCTCCGGCACCGATGGACTTCACGGTGAAGAGCGGCGCCAGCGTGAAGGCGGTCTCGCGGCAGCTCGCGGAATCGGGCCTCCTGCCGGAC
>JBBQBW010000398.1:0-3493 GCA_038318025.1 Burkholderiales bacterium
TCCTCTTTCCCCCTCCCTTGGGAGAGGGAGTGCTCTTTCCCCCTCCCTTGGGAGAGGGAGTGCTCTTTCCCCCTCCCTTGGGGGAGGGAGTGCTCTTTCCCCCTCCCTTGGGAGGGGGCAGGGGGAGGGTCACATCTCGCATCTCCACGTGATCGGCGCCGGCGCCATGGGCGGCGACATCGCGGCGTGGTGCGCGCTTCGCGGCATCACCGTGACGCTCCAGGACCTGGCCGCCGAGCGCATCTCGCCCGCGATCCAGCGCGCCCACGCGCTCTACAAAAAGCGCCTGAAGCAGCCGCACCTGATCCAAGCGGCCATGGATCGCCTGATTCCCGATGTCGCGGGCAACGGGGTCGCGCGTGCGGACCTCATCATCGAGGCGATCGTCGAGAACGCGGAAGTCAAGCGCAAGCTCTTCGCCGCCATCGAGCCGCGCATGAAGCCGGGTGCCATCCTCGCCACCAACACCTCGAGCATCCCGCTGCAGGAGCTCTCCTCGGTGCTGGCGCGGCCGCACCGGCTGGTGGGCCTGCATTTCTTCAATCCCGTGGCGCAGATGATGCTGGTGGAGATCGTCGAGGGCCCGCAGACCGCCCCCGAGGTGATGCAGGCCGGCAACGCCTTCGCGCGCCAGATCGACAAGCTGCCGCTGCCCTGCAAGTCGGCGCCCGGCTTCCTGGTGAACCGCGTGTTGTCGCCCTACCTGCTGGAGGCGATGCTGATGCTGGACGAGGGCATTCCGGCGGAGACGATCGACGCGGCGGCGAAGGAGTTCGGCATGCCGATGGGGCCGATCGAGCTCGCCGACATGGTGGGCCTGGACATCGGCTGGGCCGTGGGCCAGGAGCTCGCCAAGCCCGGCACCCCGATCCCGAAGAAGCTGCAGCAGGCGATCGAGGCGAAGCAGTTCGGCAAGAAGTCGGGCAAGGGCTTCTACACCTGGGTGAAGGGCAAGCCGGTGAAGTCCGGCATCGGCCCCGGCTCCGTCGACCTCCACGCGCTCGCCGACCGCATGGTGTGGCCGGCGTTGAACGAGGCGGTGGCGTGCGTGCGCGAGAAGATCGTGGCCGACGCCGACCTCTGCGACGCGGGGGTGATCTTCGGCACCGGTTTCGCGCCCCATCGCGGCGGCCCCATCTCCACCATCCGCGCCCGCGGCAAGGCGGAGTGGCTCAAGGTCGCCGAGGACAACAAGGCGCGCCACGGGCTGCGCTTCGAGCCCGACTCCGGGTGGGACGCGTTGTGAGTGTTTCGCCCGCGCTGTCGGCGTGGCGGCGCTGCGAGCGCCTGCCGTTCGGCAAGGAGATCTTCTCGCGCCTCATCTGCTGGAAGGCGCCGTACTTCGCCAGCATCCGGCCACGCTTCGAGGAGTTCCGGCCCGGCTTCGCGCGGGTGTCGATGCGCAAGCGCCGCGCGGTGACCACCACATCGGCACGGTGCACGCGATCGCGATGTGCAACCTGGCGGAGATCGCCGCCGGCACCATGACCGAGGTCTCGATCCCGCGCACCATGCGCTGGCTGCCGAAGGGCATGCAGGTCGAGTACCTGAAGAAGGCCGAGACCGACGTGGAAGCCACGGCGACCGTTGCGGAAGTGATCGAGGGTGCGGCGCGCGATTTGCCCGTACTCGTGGCCGTGCGCGACCGGGCGGGCATCGAGGTGTGCCGCGCCATCATCACCATGTGGGTGTCGCCACGCAAGTGAGCGCCGCCGACACGCTGTGCCGCGATTCCGTGGACTGGTTGCGCTCGCACCTGCAAACCGCTTAGCTTCACGTATTCCATCTCTCCAAGACGCCATGGCGAACCCGCAAGGCATCCCGATCGAGCCGGGCGATTCCATCGCCGCGGTGTTCGCGAAGCGCGTCGCGGCGACACCCGACGCCATTGCCTACCGCGAGTTCGACGCCGCGAGCAACACCTGGGCCGAGACCACCTGGCGGTACGCGGCGGATGCCGTGGCCCGGCGCCGCGAGGCCCTCGCCCGCGAGCGCCTGGGTCCGGGCGAGCGGGTTGCCATCATGTCGCGCAACGGCCGGGAGTGGGTGTACTTCGACATGGCGGCCCTCGCCGAGGGCCTCGTCGTGGTCCCGCTCTACGTCGACGATCGCGCCGAAAGCCTCGCCTACATCCTCAACGATTCGGGCACGCGGGTGGTGCTGGTGGAAGGTCCCGAGCAGCTCGCCAAGCTGGCGGAGGTGGCCGAGCGCATTCCCAACGTGCAGCGGATCGTGAGCGTGAAGGCGCTGGCTTCGCCGCAAGACCAGCGCGCCTTCTCGATGGCCGATTGGCTGCAGGGCGCCGCCGTGCCCCGCGCGCCGATCGAGACGCCGGGCCATGCCCTTGCGACCATCGTCTACACCTCGGGTACCACCGGCAAGCCCAAGGGTGTGATGCTCTCTCACCAGAACATACTGCAGAACGTGAAGTCCGGCCTCGGCGCCTACGAGGTGTTCCCCGAGGATGTGTTCCTCTCGTTCCTGCCGCTTTCCCACATGCTGGAGCGCACCGTGGGCTATTACCTCACGATGGTGGCGGGTTCCACGGTGGCGTTTGCGCGCTCCATCGCGCAGCTGGGCGAGGACTTCAAGGCGGTGCGCCCGACCCTCATCGTCTCGGTGCCGCGCATCTTCGAGCGCCTCCACGCCACGATCCACGGCACCCTCGCCGACGCCTCCCCCACGAAGCGGCGAATCTTCGAGGCCGCCCACCATGTGGGCTGGGAGATGTTCCTGTGGAAACAGGGGAGGGGCCGCTGGAAGCCCGCGTTCATCGCCGGGCCGCTGCTGCGCGCGCTGGTGGCGAAGAAGCTCCTCGAGCGCCTCGGCGGCCGGCTGCGCCTCGCCATCAGCGGCGGCGCCGCGTTGAACCCGCAGATCGCGCACACCTTCATCGGCCTGGGGCTGCCGATCTGCCAGGGTTACGGGCTCACCGAGGCTTCGCCCGTGGTGAGCGTGAACCGCCTCGACCACAACGAGCCCGCCAGCATCGGCACGCTGCTGCCCGGCGTGGAGATCGCGTTCGGCGAGAACGAGGTGCTGAAGGTCCGCGGCCCCAACGTGATGCTGGGCTACTGGAAGAACCCCGAGGCCACCGCGAAGGTGAAAGATGCCGAGGGCTGGCTGGACACCGGCGACCAGGCGCGGATGCGCGACGGTTTCCTCTACATCACCGGGCGCATCAAGGAGATCATCGTGCTCGCCAATGGCGAGAAGGTGCCGCCGGTGGACATGGAGCTCGCCGCGCAATTGGACCCGCTGCTGGAGCAGGTGATGATCGTGGGCGAGGGGATGCCGTACCTCGCGGCCCTGGTGGTGCTGGACCCGGCGGAAGCGAAGAAGGCGGGCGCCGTCGACGACAAGGCCGTGGCGGCGCGCATCGCCGCGCAGCTGAAGGATTTCCCGGGCTATGCGCAAGTGCGGCGCGCGGCGATCGTCAAGGAAGCGTGGACCGTGGACAACGGGATGCTCACGCCCACGCTCAAGCTGAAGC
>JBBQBW010000399.1:0-3491 GCA_038318025.1 Burkholderiales bacterium
ATGCGCATCGCCGGCAGTGTCGGGATGCCGAACGCCTCCTCGAAGAGCGTGGGCAGCGCCGCCATCAGGCCGCCGATCGCGTAGCCCGCGTCGAGCAGCACGTTGTACCAGGCGAAGACGCGGGTGCGGTCGGCATCGCTCGCGGTGGCCGGCAGCAGCGCCTGCTCGAGGATCGGGATCGCGCCGCGGTCGCGGCCGTGGACGTTGAACATGCCGACGAACGCGGCGGCCGCCATCAGCGGAAACGCTTCTGTCGACAGCAGCGCCGCGGCGCCGAGCACGGGCAGCGCGCACAGCGCCACCAGCAGCGAGCGCTGGCGCAGGCGATGGCCGTAGGCGAGGGTGAGCAGGGCGGCGAGGGCCGCGCCCCAGAGCGCGGCGGAAAGGATGCCGCCGATCTGCGTCGCGTCCATGCCGAGACGCGCGGCGTACAGGCCGATCAGCACCGCCATCAAGCCGATGGCGAGCGCCCTCAGGAACGATGCCGCGTACAGGATCCGGCGCAGGCGCGCGGCATCGCAGGGATTCATCCCCGCATCATAACGAGGGCGCTAGGAAGCTCTGAACAAGTTCCGGGGTCTGCTGCGACGGGTCGATTTTGTTCAGAGTTCCCTAGACGCCCTGGCGCTTTCTCATGAAGTCCTTGCGGTCGATGGAGTTCACCGTCACCTCGCGCAGGCTCGCGCCGTGCAGCACCGTGAGCTTCACCGGCGCGCCGGCCGGGCCGTGGCTCCACAGCTTGCGGTAGAAGTTCTCGAGCGAGCTCACGGGGTTGCCGTTGATGGTGAGGATGATGTCCCCCGCCTCGATGCCGGCCCGGTGCGCGGGGCTGTCGACGTTCACTTGCACCACCTTCACGCGACCGTTCTCCTCGAGGGAGTTCACGCCGATCCAGGGGCGCGCGCCCGCCTGCTGCATGCCGGTGCGCACCAGCTCATCGAGGATCGGCTTCAACAGGTCCACCGGCACGAACATGTTGCCCGGCATCTTCTCGCCCGGCGTGACGGCGTCCAGCACCAGCAGCGAACCGATGCCCACCAGCTCGCCCTTCTGGTTGATGAGCGCGGCGCCGCTGTGGTCGAAGCGTGGCGGTGAGGTGAAGATCGCGCCGTCGATCAGGTATTCCCAGTAGCCGGCGAATTTGCGGCGGCTCACCACGGTGGCGATGGAGACGGTCTGCTGCTCGCCGCCGGTGACGATCATCAGGCGGTCGAGCTGCGAGACCGGGCCAGCGGTGCCGAGCTTGATCGGCAGGGTTTTCAACGGCGCCATCGGGCGCACCAGGCCGAAGCCGGTCGCATGGTCGTAGGCCACCACGGCGGCGGGCACGGTGAGGTCGGCCGAGTCCTGGATCTCCACGGTGTCGGCTTCCAGGATCAGGTAACCGATGGTGAGCACCAGCCCGTCCCTGGAGATCACGACGCCCGAGCCGGTGCGCTCGGCCCCGAGGGTGTCGTTGCTGCGGGCGTTGGGGAGCGCCTTCACCTTCACTCCCACCACTGCGTTGGCCGCATCCATCAGGGCCTGGTAGGCCGCGTCGTCCTGGGCGGAGGCAGCGGACACCTTGCGGGCCGACGGGGCGACCGAGGCCTGGGCATCGAACGCCGCGAGCGCGAGGGCTCCCACGAGGAGCGGCACGAAGAGGCGGCGGATCAGGGTGGGGGCCATGGCGGGGGCTCCTCCGGCGAAGGGCCGGGTCGATGGGACCAGACTAGATGGGCTGAATGGCCCAGCCGTGACGCCGGGAGCCCCCGGGGAGTGCCCTTTGGCGTCGGACATCGTCCGACGGAGGATGCCGCCCCCGGGCGCGCTGCTACCATGGGCGTCCCCATGAGCAGCACCTCCGCCGCCTCCGCCGACGCCCCGGCCAGCCCCACGACGCCCCGAACCGACCTCTCGGTGATTCGCCGGCTGCTGCCCTACCTGTGGGAGTTCCGCGGGCGTGTGGTGCTGGCGCTCGCTTTCCTCATCGCCGCCAAGGTCGCCAACATCGGCGTGCCGATTCTGATGAAGTCGATCGTGGACGGGCTGTCGGGGTCGCAACAGCTGGCGGCGGTGCCGATCGCGTTGCTGGTGGCCTACGGGGCGCTGCGGCTTTCGAGCACCGTGTTCAACGAGCTGCGCGACGTGGTGTTCGTGAAGGTGGCGCAGCGCGCGATGCGGCGGATCGCGCTCGAGGTGTTCCACCACCTGCACGCGCTCTCGCTGCGCTTCCACCTCGAGCGCCAGACCGGCGGTCTCACGCGCGACATCGAGCGCGGCACCCGCGGCATCTCGACGCTGCTCTCGTTCATGGTGTTCAGCGTGCTGCCTACGTTGCTCGAGATCGCGCTCGTCACCGGGTTCCTGGTCTACCGCTTCGACATCTGGTTCGGCGTGATCACGGTGGGCGCGCTCGTCTGCTACGTGGCGCTCACCTTCTCGATCTCGGAGTGGCGCACCCAGCACCGCCGCCAGATGAACGACATGGACTCGAAGGCGAACACCCGCGCCATCGACTCGCTGCTCAACTACGAGACCGTCAAGTATTTCGGCAACGAGCGCTACGAGGCCGAGCGCTACGACGAGAATCTGAAGAGCTACGAGAGCGCCGTGGTGAAGAGCGAGAGCTCGCTGGGGCTCCTCAACTCGGTGCAGGCGTGCGTGATCGCGTTGGCAGTGTCGCTGCTGATGTGGCGCGCCTCCGAAGGCATCGTGGCCGGCGGCCTCACGCTGGGCGACCTGGTGATGGTCAACGCGCTGTTGATCCAGCTCTACATCCCGCTCAACTTCTTGGGCGTCATGTACCGCGAGATCAAGCAGGCGCTGGTGGACATGGAGAAGATGTTCCGGCTGCTGGGGGAGAACCGCGAGGTGGCCGACCGGCCCGGGGCCCAGGCGCTGGTGGTGGCGGGCGGCGCCATCCGGTTCGAGAACGTCGACTTCGGCTACGAGGGCACGCGCCAGATCCTGCACGGCGTTTCGTTCGAGGTGCCGGCGGGGCGCAAGGTGGCGGTGGTCGGGACTTCCGGCTCGGGAAAGTCGACGCTCGCTCGGCTCCTGTACCGGTTCTACGACGTCGACTCGGGCCGCATCACCATCGACGGCCAGGACATCCGCGAGGTGACCCAGGATTCGGTGCGCGCGGCCATCGGCGTGGTGCCCCAGGACACGGTCCTCTTCAACGACACCATCTACTACAACATCGCCTACGGGCGGCCGGTCGCCGACCGCGCCGAGGTGGAGAACGCGGCGCGCGTCGCCCACATCTCGGACTTCATCGCCGGGCTGCCCGCCGGCTGGGAAACGACGGTGGGGGAGCGGGGCCTCAAGCTCTCCGGCGGGGAGAAGCAGCGGGTCTCGATCGCGCGCACGCTGCTGAAGGGCCCGCCGATCCTGGTGTTCGACGAGGCGACCTCGGCGCTCGACTCGCGCACCGAGAAGTCGATCCAGGCCGAGCTTGCCGAGATCTCGCGCAACCACACCACGCTCGTGATCGCCCATCGCCTCTC
>JBBQBW010000400.1:0-3487 GCA_038318025.1 Burkholderiales bacterium
GTGCCGCCCGCGCCGTAGGTGACGGAGAAGAAATGGGGATGCAGCTGCCCCAGCTGCTGCACCGTCTGGCGCAGCTTCGCCAGCCCCTCCGGTGTCTTGGGGGGGAAGAATTCGAAGCTGTAGGTGCGATCAGCCGGAGCCATGGTCAGGGGTGGCGGAAACGCCGTCGGAATGCTGCCCGCCGTCGTTGGGCGGCGCATGCGTAGCGCTCCAACGACGTTCCCGCCGATCGCCTAGTAGCGATACGCGTCGGGTTTGTAGGGCCCGTTGCGATCCACGCCAATGTACCTCGCCTGGTCGTCCCTCAACACCGTCAGCTCCGCCGCCAGCTTCTGCAGCTGCAGGCGCGCCACCTTCTCGTCCAGGTGCTTCGGCAGCACGTACACGCCGACCGGGTACTTCCCCTTGTGCGTGAAGAGCTCGATCTGCGCGATCACCTGGTTGGCGAACGACGAGCTCATCACGTACGACGGGTGGCCGGTGCCGCAGCCCAGGTTCACCAGCCGCCCCTCGGCCAGCAGGATGATGCGCTTGCCGTCGGGGAAGATGATGTGGTCGACCTGGGGCTTGATGTTCTCCCAGGTGTACTTCTTCACGGACGCGACGTCGATCTCGTTGTCGAAATGGCCGATGTTGCACACGATGGCGTTGTTCTTCATCGCCTTCATGTGGTCGTGGGTGATGATGTGGTAGTTGCCGGTGGCGGTGACGAAGATGTCGGCCTTGTCGGCGGCGTATTCCATGGTGACGACGCGGTAGCCCTCCATCGCCGCCTGCAGCGCACAGATCGGGTCGATCTCCGTGATCCACACCTGGGCGGAGAGGGCGCGCAGCGCCTGGGCCGAGCCCTTGCCCACGTCGCCATAGCCCGCCACCACCGCGACCTTGCCCGCCACCATCACGTCGGTGGCGCGCTTGATGGCGTCGACCAGCGACTCGCGGCAGCCGTAGAGGTTGTCGAACTTGCTCTTGGTGACCGAATCGTTCACGTTGATGGCGGGGAAATTGAGCATTCCGTCCTTGGCCATCTGGTAGAGGCGCTTCACCCCGGTGGTGGTTTCCTCGGTCACGCCCTGCACCTGAGCTAGCCGCGTCGAGTACCACTTCGGGTCCTTCGCGAGCTGCGCCTTGATCGAGGCGAACAGGAACTCCTCCTCCTCGCTCGTGTGCCTGGCGATGAGCGAAGCATCCTTCTCGGCGCGGGCGCCCAGGTGCAGCAGCAGGGTCGCGTCGCCGCCGTCGTCCAGGATCATGTTGGTGTATTTGGGCTTGCCGTCGGCGTCGTTGCCCCACTCGAAGATGCGGTGGGTGTAGTCCCAGTACTCGGCAAGGGTCTCGCCCTTGTACGCGAACACCGGCACGCCGGTGGCGGCGATGGCGGCCGCGGCGTGGTCCTGGGTCGAGAAGATGTTGCACGAGGCCCAGCGGATCTCGGCGCCGAGCGCTTCGAGCGTCTCGATCAGCACCGCGGTCTGGATGGTCATGTGCAGCGAGCCGGTGATGCGCGCCCCACGAAGGGGCTGGGCGCTGTTGTACTCCTCGCGGATCGCCATGAGGCCGGGCATCTCGGTCTCGGCGATCGCGATCTCCTTGCGTCCCCAGGCGGAGAGAGCGAGGTCGGCTACGTGGAAGTCGGTGAAATCCTTGGGCTTGATGCGGGCGTTCATGTCGGTCCCTTCGTCAAAGGCGACCTCACGCGGGAGAAGGCTGGAAGCTCGTCTCCGCGGGCGAGGCCACGGATCAACGAGCGCGGTTTGGAAAGGTCCGAGCCTGGCGGAACCGGCACCTGGGGGGTGCCTCGGACCGTTGCAACGCTCCTCGGACAGGCGCCATTGTAGCAAAAACCACGAGCGGTCCGACGAAAGGCAGTGACGAAAACGCGCCCATCGACTACCGTTACCGACCGCTCGCGCAACCCTCCGGAAAATCCCCCCTTGAAGACCCCCAATCACCGCCTGCTCGGCTGCCGCGGCTGCGGCAACACCGTGGTCGAAGCCGCCTTCGCCGTGGCCGGCATCGCCCTCGACTACGAGGAGGTGGACTACGCCGCCGGAAGCCCCACCCGCGCACGGCTGCTGCAGGTAAACCCCCTGGGCCAGGTGCCGGCGCTGGTGTTGCCCGACGGCGCGGTGCTCACCGAAAGCCTCGCCATCGTGCACTACGTGAACGACCTCGCCCCCGCCGCGGGCCTGATCCCCGCGCCCGGCGACCCCGCGCGCCGCGAGTTCCACCACTGGTCGGCATTCCTCATCGCCGCACTTTATCCGACCTACACCTATGGCGACGAGCCGGCCAAGTGGGTGGAGGACGTCAACGGCGCCAAGCAGCTGCGGGAGAGCACCGACGCGCACCGCAAGGTTCTGTGGGCGCAGGTGGAGCAGGCCGCCCAGGCCCCCTTCTTCCTCGGCGAGCGCATGAGCGCCCTCGACCTCTACGTGGCGGTGATGACGCGCTGGCGTCCGGGCGCCAAGTGGTTCGCGGCCAACGCGCCCAAGCTGGTGGCCATCGCCAAAACGACGCTGTCCACCCCGAAGGTGGACAGCGTGATGAAGCGCAACTTCGACTGAAGCGTCAGTCGGCGGTTGCCATCGACCGCGGCTTCGCTTCGCCCTTGAGGCCGGCTGCGTCGCGCAGGATCGCGACCTTGTCCGTCTGCTCCCAGGAGAACTCCGGCTCCTCGCGGCCGAAATGGCCGTAGGCGGCGGTCTTCTGGTAGATCGGGCGCAGCAGGTCCAGCATCTGCACGATGCCTTTGGGGCGCAGGTCGAAATGCTGCTGCACCAGCTGCGCGATCTTCTCGTCGGGGATGGCGCCCGTGCCCTCGGTGTACACGGTCACGTTGATCGGACGCGCCACGCCAATGGCGTAGCTCACCTGGATCTGGCACTGGCGCGCGAGGCCCGCGGCCACCACGTTCTTCGCCACGTAGCGCGCGGCATAAGCGGCCGAGCGGTCGACCTTGGAAGGATCCTTGCCGGAGAAGGCACCACCGCCGTGCGGGCAAGCGCCGCCGTAGGTATCGACGATGATCTTGCGCCCGGTGAGGCCGCAGTCGCCCTGGGGACCGCCGACCACGAACCGGCCGGTGGGGTTGACCAGGTACTTGGTGTTCTTGAGGAGCTCCTTCGGCAACACCGGCTTGATGATCTGCTCGACCACGGCCTCGATGAACTCCTTCTTCATCTTCGGGCCGTCGGACATCTCCGGCGAATGCTGCGAGGACAGCACCACCGTGTCGATCTCGGAGGGCTTGCCGTCCACGTACTTGAACGTGACCTGGCTCTTGGCGTCCGGGCGCAGGAACGGCATGCGGCCATCCTTGCGCAGCATCGCCTGGCGCTCGACGAGGCGGTGCGCGTAGTAGATCGGCGCGGGCATCAGCACCGGCGTCTCGTCGCACGCGTAGCCGAACATCAGGCCCTGATCACCGGCGCCCTGGTTGAGCGGGTCGTCCTGCGCGTGGTCCACGCCCTGGGCGATGTCCGGG
>JBBQBW010000401.1:0-3468 GCA_038318025.1 Burkholderiales bacterium
TCGCGTCGAGGAATGTGGCAAAATGACCCGGACCTTCGGTATCCGAGAAGCGGAAGATGGCAATCGGTTTCATGGCTCGCGCCTGATGAGAATCCTGTTCGTCCTGGGCGCCCTGGCCGCCCTTCCCGCCCACGCGATCGACGTGAACGTGGTGGGCCTGTTCTCGGGCAAGGCCGTGATCACGGTCAATCGCGGCGCGCCCCGCACCCTGTCGGTTGGAGAGCAAACGCCGGAAGGCGTTCGCCTGGTTTCCGCCGACCACAAGGCCGCCGTCCTCGAGGTCGAGGGCAAGCGCCTCACGCTCGAGATGGGGCAGCACTTCGAGTCCTCCGAGCAGACCGGGGCCCGCACCACCGTGACGCTCGCGCCGGACTCGCGCGGCCACTTCGTGGTCGACGGGCAGGTCAACGGCTCCCACATGCGCTTTCTCGTGGACACGGGGGCGACCTTCGTCTCCCTCCCGGCCTCGGAGGCGTCGCGGCTGGGCATCGACCTGCGCAACGCCCGCCGCGGCTTTTCCCAGACCGCCAACGGCGCGGTGCCGGTGTACCGCGTGATGCTGGAGAGCGTGACCGTGGGCACGGTGACCCTCTACAACGTGGAAGCCAACGTCCACGGCGGCGCGGGCCTGGACGTGGCGCTGCTGGGAATGAGCTTCCTCAACCGCACCGAGATGCGCCGCGAGGGCGGCAACCTCACGCTCGTCAAGCGCTTCTAGCTCGCCGCCCCGGGCGGGTCCTTCGCGATCATCGCGTAGGCCGAGTGGTTGTGGATCGACTCGAAGTTCTCGCTCTCCACCACGTAGCCCTCGATGCGCGCGTCCCGGTTCAGGTTCGCCGCGATGTCGCGCACCATGTCCTCGACGAATTTGGGGTTGTCGTAGGCGTGCTCGGTCACGTACTTCTCGTCGGGGCGCTTCAGCAGCCCCCACAGCTCGCTCGAGGCCTGGCGCTCCACCTGGTCGATCAGCTCCTCGATCCAGACGAAGCTCGCGATGCGCGCTGCCACCGTCACGTGGGAGCGCTGGTTGTGGGCGCCGCGCTCGGAGATCTTCTTCGAGCACGGGCACAGGCTCGTCACCGGAACGACCACCTTCAGGGTGAAGGTCTCGCGGCCGCCCAGGATCTCGCCCACGAACGTGACCTCGTAGTCCATCAGGCTCGGCACGCCCGAGACCGGCGCCTTCTTGCTCACGAAGTACGGGAAGGTCATTTCGATGTGGCCGCTCTCGGCCTCGAGCTTCTTCACCATCTCGCGCAGCATGACGCGGAAGGTGTCCGGCGAGATCTCGCGCTCGTGGGCGTTCAGGATCTCCACGAAGCGCGACATGTGGGTGCCCTTGAACTGGTGGGGCAGGCCCACGTACATGTTGAAGTGCGCGATGGTGTGCTGGATCCCTCCGGCGCGCTCGGCGATCTTCACCGGGTGCCGGATGGACTTGATACCGACACGGTCGATGGCGAGCGCCCGGGTGTCGGGGGTCGCCTGGACGTCGGGAATGGGGATGCTGCGGTCGCGCTGGTTCATGGGGGTCCTCGGGGGGTGATCCAGTATAGGCCACCCCTCAGATGGGGGAAACCCGCACGGAAAACAAGGTTTTACGAAAGCCCGCGGCAGTTCTAGGGAAGCCGGCCCGCGGCGAGGAGCCGGCTCGCCACCAGGTGGATCGGCACCCAGCGCACGATGTCGTCGAAGTCCTCGGTACCGCCCCGTGCGGGGTCGCGATGCACGAACACCGCGTCGCCATCGGCGTTGCGCGCCTCGTCGCTGCCGGCCGCCGGAGCGAGGGCGCCATTGGGTCCCGGGGCCACCAGCACGAACGCGGCGCGGCGCGTGAGCTGCAGGGCCGCCGGCCCGCAGCCCGACCCGTTGGCCTGGGCGCCGGTGGAGCAGACGAAGAGGTAGTGGGGCTCCGCGCCGAGGGCCGCGAGCGAGGCCGCCTGCATCCCGTTCGCGCGCGTGAGGGCGTTGGCCACACTTCCTACCGCGAGGTGGCCCGCCACCGCGTAGCGCACGCGGTTGCCGGGGCTGCCCCACGGATCGAGCAAGTAGCCCTGCGCATCGAGCGGGGCGAGGCCGAGGGCGGCGCCGGGCAGGTAGCCGCCGTGGAAGTCCGCGCATCGGCCGTTGCCCGTATCGCCGCCCGCGGCGAATGCCTCGCTGCCGCCCGCCGCGGCCGCGGGGCAGGGCAGGCGGCCGTGGAGTGCCGCGAATCCCAGGATCGCCTCCCGGGCGGCGTCGAGCAGCCGCGCCGCCTCGTCCTGGCGCCGTTGCGCGACCTGTGCGGCGATCGGGACCGCGAGGCCGGTGGCAAGCACGCACAGGATCAGGAGGACGAGCGCCACCTCGACCAGGGAGAATGCCCGTTGCGTGCGGGCCATCACGGCACCGCGACCACGACGTCGTTGAAGTGCGCGGTCCGGCTGCCGGTGGTGATGCGGCGCGGGACGGCCCCGCAGGGACTGGCCGCAACGGCGTCGCCGTGGGAGCCCTCGAGCCATTGGCGTGGATCCCCGCCGAGCCGGTGATCCTGCGGGCCCCGCCCCGGGCGATCGAGCGGGGCTCCCGCCACCATCACCGCGAACCGGCGGCCGCCCGCCACCGGCTCCCCCACGGAGTTCTCGACGGCGAGGCAGGCACCGGGCCCGGAGCAGGCAGTGGCGCCAACGGCCGCGGGCTGGAGCTCGGGTGCCACCGCGATGAATACGTGCTGCCGCCACGCCCGCCACCAGCCACCGGCGGACGCGAGGTTGCAGCCGGCGCTCCATCCGGCCAGCATGCGCCCGGCCGAAGCGTCGCGGGTGGCGCCGAAGGGAGGTGTGGGGACACGGCCGAATCCGCTGCCCGCGGCGTCGAGCTCCGAGGTGTCGCAAGCTGCGGCGGCCCACGGCAGCCGCCCGGCGTTCTCGGGACGCGCCGCGTACTGGCCGAGGCAATATGCGACCTCCGCTGCGACCCGCCCCATCACCCGCGGCGCGATGTCCTGGTAGCCGATCGCCACCAGCCGGTCGTTCACCTGCATTCCCGAGCTCCCGCGCACCGGGCCCATCACGAAGCCGTTGCTGTTTCCCGCGCGGGACGAGGGCGCGGTGCGGTCGTGGAAGTCGGCGTTGTCCTCGAGGCCGCCGGCCAGTGCCGCCGCATCGAGGTAGTTGCGCGGGTCGCAGCGCGCGGCGAGCTGCGGCGGCTCGGCCACGCAGCGTCCGGCGGCGTCGCAGTCGCCGGCGGCGCAAGCGCGCGCCTGCTGGATGCCGTCGGTCGCACGGCGCAGCGCGGCGCCGGGGGCGATCACCACGGCCGCCGCCCCGCCCTCGCCGGCGCGCAACGGATCGGCGTGCCTGCCGTCGTGCACGACCGCGCCCGTGGCGTCCCGCACCGTGATCGTTCCCAATGCCGCATCCGGGGACATGTCGACGCATGCGACGCTCGCCTGGCAGTTGAGCAGGCCCTTGTACTTCGTGGAGACGG
>JBBQBW010000402.1:0-3460 GCA_038318025.1 Burkholderiales bacterium
CAGAGGTGTGCTCTTCAGATCTGGTGATCATGCTGGGAGGCGGCGTGGTGCTTGTCTAGCTGAGCGTGTTCTACATCCTTGCCTGCTCCGTGGTGGCGGTGTTAATCGACCTGCCGCAGGCGGTGGACGCCGCCGGCAACAACCACGCGCAGGCGATGCTCGAGCGTGACGTGGGCAACCTGCGCAACTTCTTCGGCCGCTTCGCCCCGGAACTCCTCGCCACCCACTTCGGCGGCGAGATCTGGGCGCTCTACGAGGCCGGCGCCCTCACTGCGGCGAGCGAGCTCACCGGCGAGTTCGTGCCCGAGGAGAAGCCCGTGGACCTGGAGGCGATCGTGGACGAGATCAGCGACGTCCGCCTCGAGGAGGAAGCACGCATCCGCCGCATGCAGGAGGAGTGAGCTACCCTCCTCCCGCTCATTTCCCCACGCGGAGCTCCAGGGCCTGGAACCCGACGCGGCAGCTCCCGACATTGACCTTGAGCGTGCCGGAACCTTCCACCAGCAGCGACACGAACTTCTCGTGCGCGTTGCCGCGCGTGTGGGGCGCGAAGATGGTGGGGCCGTTGAAGATGCCCTGCCCCCAGCCGTCGAGGTGCCCGAGCTCCACCATCGCTTCCGCGGGGCTCACGAGCTTGGCACCACTCGCCTCCACCGTGAGCCGAAGCGGCTCGGAGAGCGGCAGCTTCTTCGCCGACGAGATGCCGTGGGTAGCGAGATAGCCGCGGTTGGCGATGCGCAACTCGATGCGCGTGAGGTGCCCGGCCATCGCCTCGCGCTTTACTTCCCGCACGATCACGCGAGGAACCAGCGTCGCCACGCGCAGGAAGGCCGCCGAGTTGCCGCGGCACACCTCGTCCAGCTTCTCGTAGGGCGGATTCCAGATGCCCACGAAGGGGTCGAGCCCGCCGACCTCGACATTGCCGAGCTGGGGGTGGCGCACGCGCTGCCATGCCTTGAACACCCGGCCCTGGTTCTCCTCCCGGTCCCACTTCGCCAACGCAACGAAGTCCTTCCTCTCCATCTTGCCGTAGTGGTCGACGAAGGGCTTCTTCACCTCCATGCCGATGCGCCGGAAGATGTCCCAGAGCTCGATCACGTAGGCGAGCGCTCCGCGCTGGTGGTAGGCGAACTCGGTGAGATCCCCTTTAATCGGCGTCTCCGGCTCGTACAGGAACTCGTGGAAGCCGCTCACCGTGGGATAGGTGGTGAACTCCTTCGTCCAGGCTTCCACCTGCCGGTACATGGCGAGGTCGTTCTGGTCCATCTTGTGGTCGGGCGCATCCCCGAGCGGGCGGATCAGCACGCCGCCGAAGGTGTGCAGGTTCAACCACGCGAAGATGTTGGGATGCGCGATCGAGAAGTCGAGAATGGCGCGAGTCTCGGGCGCGCTGCCCGGATAGTCGCCTGCTCCCGCCTGTTGTGGCTCCGGCGCCCATTGGTACGGGAAATTGCGGTTGAAGTCGTACTGGGTGTCGGAGAGGAAGTACGGGTCGGGAATCCGCCGGCCGTCGAAGTTGGCGATGCGGCCCTCGGGATAGAGCCGGTAGTAGGGCGGCGGGTCCTCGGGGGTGCGCGGCACCATCACGCCGGGGTAGTCGGGCAGCTCCACCAGCTCGCCGTCCTCGCACGCCTGGCGCATCACGCCGATGCGCCCGTTGCCATCGAAGTCGTGGGCCTCCCAGTAGGCGTGGCCCTTGTGCCGGCGCGTGTCCACGGGGGAGGAGCGCACGTACCTCCCCTGCTTCAGCACCGCCTCGGCGCCGTCCGGCGAGATGCGCGGCACGATGTAGAAGAGCGTCTCGCGCAGGATCGCCGCCAGGTGCGCCGGCAGGCCGCCATCGCTTCCCCCATGCACCGCGATCACGTCCTCGGCGATGGCGAGCGCGACACTCGAGCCCGCGAGCTCGGAGGCGTGCATGTTGCCGTCGACCCACACCGCCGGACGCCGCTCGTCGTGCCGGGGGCCCAGGATGAGGATCGGGATGTCGCGCCCCTCGGCCGAGGTGCCGATGGATTCGACGCGAACCACGTCGGGATGGGCCTTCGCCCAGGCGGCGAGCTGGGCGACGAGGGCGGCGTAATCGAGGTAATCCTTGCGGAACATCGGGAGCCTCCGTGGCGGGGTGCGGGATTGTCCCATGACCCCGCCGCCGGCGGCCGCGCATGGTACGCTCGAACGAACTCACCGGAGATGTTGAATGGCCAAACCCAACTACGCATTCCAGAAACGGCAGAAGGAACTGGCGAAGAAGCAGAAAAAGGAAGCCAAGGAGCAGAAGAAGGCCGCCGAACGCGCCTCCACCGAGGGTGCTCCCGCCGAGACGCCCGACCCGGCCGGCCAGCAAGGCGAAGGCGCCCCCAAGCCGTCAGAGTAGGGCCGCAAGCTCCCGCAGTTTCGCCGCCGCCGGGCCCGGGCGGCAGCCACGGGCATTCTGCCCGCTCCACAGCGGGGAAAAGTCGCCCGATCCCCGCGCCTCCGCCCTCGCGCGGAGCGGCGCCATCGCCGTAGTGGCGAGGGGGAATTCCGGCGCATCCGGCGACATCATCCCCAGCTCCCGCACCACGCGATTCACGATGCCACGAGCGGGACGCCCCGTGAAGACATTGGTGAGCGCGGTATGGCGTGCCGCCTCGCTCGCGAGCGCCTGGCGGTGCAGCGCGCTGGTGGTCGCCTCGTCGCAGAGCAGGAATGCCGTACCCACCTGCACACCGGCGGCCCCCAGGGCCATGGCCGCGGCCACTCCCTCGGCGTCGGCGATGCCGCCGGCGGCGACTACCGGCACTTTCACCGCGGCCACCACCTGGGGCAGCAACGCCAGCGTGCCCACCTGGGTCGTGAGGTCGCGCGTGAGGAACATGCCGCGGTGCCCTCCGGCCTCGAGCCCCTGCGCGATCACCATGTCCACGCCGTGGGCTTCGAGCCAGACCGCCTCGTCCACGGTCGTCGCCGACGACATCACCTTCGAACCCCAGGACTTCACGCGCTCGAGGAGCGTGCGATCGGGCAGGCCGAAATGGAAGCTCACCACCGGCGGGCGGAACGCCTCCAGTACGTCGGCGCCCTCGCTCGTGAAGGGAGCGCGGCCGGGCCCGGGCGGGATCGCCGCGGGGTCGATGCCGAACTCCACGTAGTACGCACCGAGCCGCGCGCGCCATGCCGCCTCCCGCGCATCGCTCGCCTCCGGCGGCACGTGGCAGAAGAAGTTGACGTTGTAGGGCTTCGACGTGCGCGCGCGGATCACCTCGATCTCCCGGCCCATCTGCTCCACGGTGAGGAGCGCGCAGGGGAGCGAGCCCAACCCCCCGGCCTCGCTCACCGCGGCGGCCAGCGCCCCGGCCTGCACCCCCGCCATGGGCGCCTGGATCACGGGAAGCTCGAGGCCCAGCAACCCGGTGAGCCGCGTCATGGATTCATTCCTGCTTCGCCCAGCGCGCGATGTCGCCGCGGTGGAAGCCGT
>JBBQBW010000403.1:0-3460 GCA_038318025.1 Burkholderiales bacterium
AACTCGGCTGCAAGGCCTGGATCGTGATGCCGGTGACCACGCCCCGCATCAAGATCGCCGCGGTGAGCGCCCGGGGCGCCCGGGTGGAGCTGAAGGGCGACAGCTACCACGAGGCGGCGCTGCACGCGAAGGCGCTCGCGCGACGCCACCAGCTCACCTTCGTCCACCCCTACGACGACCCGCTGGTGATCGCGGGGCAGGGCACCATCGCGATGGAGGTGTTGCGCCAGCACCCCGCGCCGATCGACGCGATCTTCGTGCCCGTGGGCGGGGGCGGCCTCATCGCCGGGATCGCCGCCTACGTGAAGCGCATCTCGCCGCGCACCCTGGTGATCGGCGTGCAGCCGGTGGATTCCAACGCGATGGAGCGCTCGCTGGCTGCGGGGCGACGCGTAACGCTTCCCCACGTCAACCTGTTCGCCGACGGGGTCGCGGTGAAGCAGGTCGGGCGCGAGACCTTCCGGCTCTGCCGCGAGCTGGTCGACGGCATGGTCCTGGTGGACACCGACGAGATCTGTGCGGCGATCAAGGACACCTTCGAGGAGACGCGCACGGTGGTGGAGCCCGCGGGGGCGCTGGCGCTCGCCGGCATCAAGCGCTGGGTGGAGCGCCGCCGCGCCAAGGGAAAAACCCTGGTCGCGATCGCCTGCGGCGCCAACATGAACTTCGACCGCCTGCGCTTCGTGGCCGAGCGCGCCGAGCTGGGAGAGCATCGCGAGGCGGTGCTCGCGGTCACCATCCCCGAGCAGCCGGGGAGCTTCCGCGCCCTGTGCGCGCTGCTGGGAAAGCGCAGCGTGACCGAATTCAACTACCGGTACGCGGCGGGCGCCGACGCCCACGTATTCATCGGCCTCACGGTCGCAGGCCGTGAGGAAACCGAGCGCGTGGTGGCGCAGTTGCGCAAGCGCGGGTTGAAGGCCACCGACCTCACCGACAACGAGCTCGCCAAGCTGCACGTGCGCCACCTGGTGGGCGGGCGCGCGCCCGCGGGCGGGCGCGAGATGCTCTACCGCTTCGAGTTCCCGGAGCGCCCGGGCGCGCTGATGAACTTCCTCGAGCACATGGGCACGGGGTGGAACATCTCGCTCTTCCACTACCGCAACCATGGCGCCGACGTGGGGCGGGTGCTGGTGGGCCTGCAGGTGCCGGAGCGGGACCGGGCATCGTTCCGCCGCTTCCTGCGCGAGCTGGGCTACGACCACACCGACGAGTCGCGCAACCCCGCCTACCGCATGTTCCTCGCCTGAGACAGCGCCCGCTGTCTCACTCCTTCGGCACGTACCCCATGGCCTGGTCGGCGCCCTCGCCGAAGAAGTGCTTGCGCATCTGCTCTTCCAGGTACTTGCGCGCCTTCGGGTCGGAGAGGTTGAGCCGGTTCTCGTTCACCAGCATCTTCTGGTGCTCGAGCCAGCCTTTCCAGGCCTCCTTCGAGGCACTCTCCCACAGGCGCTTGCCGAGCTCGCCGGGATAGGGCGGGAAATCGAGGCCCTCGGCCTCGCGCTTGAGTTTGATGCACTGGATCATTCGCGCCATCGCTAGAGCTCCTTTAGGAAGACCTTCGAGCGCCGCTCGAAGTTGTAGAACGCCTGCTTCTTGTCCGGCAGACGGGCCGGGTCGGACTCGACGAAGCCGCGCTCGATGAACCAATGGGTGGTGCGGGTGGACAACACGAAGAGCGACTTGAGCCCCAGGGCGCGCGCGCGCGCTTCACCGAAGGCCAGCAGCCGCTCGCCGCGACCGCCGTCGCGGTGGAACGGGTTCACCGCCACCGCGGCCAGCTCCGCCGTCTTCTCCGCCGGAAACGGATAGAGTGCCGCGCAGCCGAGGATGTTCCCCTCCGACTCGATCACGAAGAAGTGCCCGATCTCGCCTTCCAGCTGCTCGCGGTCGCGCTTTACCAGCAAGCCCTGCTGCTCGAGGGGCTCCAGGATCTGGACGATCCCGGGGATGTCCTCCACGGTCGCGTCGCGCAGGCGCTCGGGCGACTCCGGGACCACCATGGTCCCGATGCCGTGGTGGGTGAAGAGCTCGATCAGCAGCGCGCCGTCGACGTGCCGGCTGATGAGGTGCGAGCGCTTGACGCCCGAGGAGCACGCCTTCACGGCGCAGGGCAGGTAGATCTGCACATCCTCGGGCAGGTGGCTCGCGCCCATCAGCTCGTGCGCCTGCTTTACCGTGAGTTCGGAGATGAGCTTGCCCTTCGCGTCGAGC
This sequence comes from Burkholderiales bacterium, assembly GCA_038318025.1. Lineage (GTDB taxonomy): Bacteria > Pseudomonadota > Gammaproteobacteria > Burkholderiales > Usitatibacteraceae > Usitatibacter. The sequence continues at coordinate 2,212 of JBBQBW010000403.1, forward strand.
GCACCCGCCGTCTCGGTGAGGAAGATCAGCTTGTCGGCGCCCAGCGCGATCGCGGTCGAGGTGGCCACGTCCTCGAGGGTGCAGTTGAACACGTCACCCGTGGGCGAAAAGCCGATCGGCGAGATCAGGACCACCTCGTGGTCGTCGAGGCGCCGGCGGATGCCCTCGGCGTCGATCTTGCGCACTTCGCCCGTGTGCAGGAAGTCGACGCCGCTCACCACGCCCACCGGCTTGGCGGTGACGAAGTTGCCCGAGGACACGCGGATGTCGGCGCCCCACATGGGGCTGTTGGCGAGCTCCATCGACAGGAGCGCCTCCATCTCCACCCGCACGATGCCGTTGGCCTCCTTCACGCACGCGAGCGCCTGAGCGTCGGTCACGCGGCGGCTGTGGTGGTAGCGGGGCGTCACGCCATGCTGGCGCATCTGCTCCTCGATCTGCGGCCGGGTGCCGTGCACCAGCACCACGCGCACCTCGAGGCTTTCCAGCACGTTGATGTCGTGGGTGAGCTGCTGGAACTCGCCGTCGGCCAGCACCTCGCCGCCGAAGGCGATGACGAAGGTGGCCCCGCCCCAGCGGTGGATGTAGGGCGTGGCGGCCCGAAACCATTTCACGAAGGCTTCGGTCTTGAGGGCGGGGGTGCGCGGTGGCATGACGGGGGCGGTCCGGGGGAGCCGCATTCTACATTCGGAAATCGCCCCACAGGGCGTGCAGCGCCGCAAGCGCCGCCAGCGGGACGGTCTCGGTGCGAAGCACCCGCGGGCCGAGGCCCACGGGGATGAAATCGCGGGTCGCGGCGAGGTCCAGCTCCCGGTCGGAAAGGCCACCTTCGGGCCCCACGACGAGCTCCAGCTCCGGGGGCGGGGCGCCACGCGCGGCCAGCGGCTCGGCCCCCGGCGCCAGCATCCAGCGCGGCAGGCTGGCGGGCTCCGCGATCCAGGCCTGGAAGGCGAGGGTGGGACGCACCTCGGGCACCCGGTTGCGCCCGCTCTGCTCGCAGGCGGCCACGGCGACCCGGCGCCAGTGCGCTGCGCGGCGCTCGGCGCGCTCGCCGGCCAGGCGCACCACGCTGCGATCGCACACCACCGGCTGGATCCAGGCCACACCCAGCTCCACCGCCTTCTGGATGATCCAGTCCATCGTGTCGGCCTCGGGAAGTCCCTGCACCAGCCCGACGCGAAACGGCGCCTCCCGCTCCACCTCGCTGAAGGCGCCGAGCTTCACGTCGACGCGGTCGCGGACGACGCGC
>JBBQBW010000404.1:0-3459 GCA_038318025.1 Burkholderiales bacterium
TCCTCTATAACGGGCAGGACATCACACGCGACCAGCCAGCCGACGTGGCGCGCCGCGGGATCATTCGCTCGTTCCAGATCTCGGCCGTGTTTCCCAACCTCACCGTGCTCGAGAACGTGCGCGTGGCGCTGCAGCGCAACCTCGGCACCAGCTTCCACTTCTGGAAACGCGAGAAGACGCTCGAGGTGCTGAACGACCGCGCCATGGCGCTCCTCGAGCGCGTCGGGCTTACGCAGTTCGCGCGCATCACCGCGGGCGAGCTCGCCTACGGGCGCAAGCGCACGCTCGAGATCGCCACCACGCTCGCGATGGAGCCGGAGCTGATGCTGCTGGACGAGCCCACCGCCGGCATGGGTCACGAGGACGTGGACCGGGTGAAGGACCTCATCAAGGAAGTGGCCGTCGGCCGCACCGTGCTGATGGTCGAGCACAACATGAGCGTGGTCTCGGGCATCTGCGACACCATCACCGTGCTCGCGCGCGGTGCGGTGCTGGCCGAGGGCCCCTACAGCGAAGTCTCGCAGCACCCTGCCGTGATCGAGGCGTACATGGGGACCGCCCATGGCTGAGGAAGTCCTTCGCATCGAGAACCTGCAGGCCTGGTACGGCGAATCCCATGTGCTGCACGGCGTGAACCTCGCGGTCAACAAGGGGGAGGTGGTGACGCTCCTCGGGCGCAACGGCGCGGGTCGCACGTCCACGCTCAAGTCGGTGCTGGGCCTGGTGGGAAGACGCACCGGCTCGATCAAGGTGAACGGCGTCGAGACGGTGTCGATGGCCACCTACAAGATCCCGCGGCTGGGCATCGCCTATTGCCCGGAAGAGCGTGGCATCTTCTCCAGCCTGTCGGTGGACGAGAACCTGCTGCTGCCCCCGGAGATCGCCAAGGGCGGCATGAGCCTCGACGAGATCTTCGACATGTTCCCCAACCTGCGCGAGCGCCGCAAGACCGCCCAGGGCACCAAACTTTCCGGTGGCGAGCAGCAGATGCTTGCCATGGCGAGGATCCTGCGCACCGGGGCCAACCTGCTGCTGCTCGACGAGGTCACCGAGGGCCTCGCCCCGGTCATCGTGCAGGGCATGGCGCGCGTTATCCTCAAGCTGAAGGAGCGCGGCTTCACCATCGTGCTCGTGGAGCAGAATTTCCGGTTCGCAGCCCCGCTCGCGGACCGGCATTACGTAATGGAACACGGAAAGATCGCGGAGACGTTTGCCGCAGCGGAGCTCGACTCGAAGACACAGATGCTTCACGAGTACCTGGGTGTGTAACTGAACCGAACAACTGAGGAGAAACAGATGATTTTCAAACGCAAGATGCTCGTCGCCGCCGCGGCCATGGCCCTTTCGGCCAGCGCCGCCCAGGCACAGATTTCTGGCAACGTCGTGAAGATCGGCGTGCTTAACGACCAGTCCAGCCTGTACGCCGACCTCGGCGGCCAGGGCTCGGTCACCGCCGCCAGGATGGCGATCGAGGACTTCAAGGCCAAGGAGAAGGGTCTCACCGTCGAAGTGGTCTTCGCCGACCACCAGAACAAGGCCGACGTGGGCTCGCAGATCGCCACCAAGTGGATCGATGCCGAGGGCGTGGACGTGATCGTCGACGTGCCCAACTCCGGTGTCGCGCTCGCGTTGAACCAGATCATCCGCGACAAGAAAAAGGTGTTCATCAACTCCGGCGCCGCCTCCTCGGACCTCACCGGCGCCAAGTGCTCGCCCAACACGGTGCACTGGACCTACGACACCTGGATGCTCGCCAACGGCACCGGCAGCGCCATCGTGAAACAGGGCGGCGACTCGTGGTATTTCCTCACCGCCGACTACGCCTTCGGCCACGCGCTCGAGCGCGACACCGAGGCGGTGGTGCTGAAGGCCGGCGGCAAGGTGATGGGCAAGGTGCGCGCGCCGATCAACACCCAGGACTTCTCCTCGTTCCTGCTGCAGGCGCAGGCCTCGAAGGCGAAGATCGTGGGCCTCGCCAACGCGGGCGGCGACACCATCAACTCGATCAAGCAGGCTTCGGAGTTCGGCATCGTGAAGGGCGGCCAGAAGATGGCGGGCCTGCTGGTGTTCCTCTCCGACGTGCACGGCCTGGGGCTGGACAAGGCGCAGGGCCTCATCCTCACCAACACCTTCTACTGGGATCTCAACGACCAGACCCGTGCGTGGGCCAAGCGCTTCGCCGCCGCCAACGGCAACAAGTACCCGACGATGGTGCAGGCGGGCGTCTACGCCGGCGTGCTCCACTACCTGAAGGCGGTCGCGGCGCTGAAGAGCGATGACGGCACCAAGGTGGTCGAGCAGATGAAAAAGACCCCCACCGACGACCCGTTGTTCGGCAAGGGCAGCATCCGCGCCGACGGCCGCAAGATCCACCCGGCCTACCTGGTCGAGGTGAAGAAGCCGTCGGAGTCGAAGGGCCCGTACGACTACTACAAAGTTCTCGCCACCATTCCCGCTGATAAGGCGTTCCGCCCGATCGGTGATGGTGGCTGCGAGCTGGTAAAGAAATAAGCTGACTCGGGAACGGGGATCGAGCGGACACTGGCGCCGCTCATCCCCAGCGCACAGAAAATCCCACGATGACCACCCAGGCACTCTTCGGGCAACTCCTGATCGGGCTGATCAATGGCTCCTTCTACGCGTTGCTGTCGCTCGGGCTCGCGGTCATCTTCGGGCTCCTGAACATCATCAACTTCACGCACGGCGCCCAGTACATGATGGGCGCCTTCGTGGCCTATTTCCTGATGCAGAAGGCCGGCCTCGGCTACTGGTGGGCGCTCGCGATCGTGCCCCTGGTGGTGGGCGCCACGGGTGTCATCATCGAGCGGCTGATGTTGAAGCAGCTCTACAAGCTCGACCATTTGTACGGGCTGCTGCTCACCTTCGGCCTTGCCCTCATCATCGAGGGCCTGTTCCGCAACGAGTTCGGCTCCGCGGGCCTGCCGTACTCGATCCCGGAAAGCCTCAACGGCGTCTTCAACCTGGGCTTCATGTACCTGCCCAAGTATCGCGGCTGGGTGATCGTCGCCTCGCTCGCGATCTGCCTTGCCACCTGGTTCATGATCGAGCGCACCAAGCTCGGCGCCTACCTGCGTGCCGCAACCGAGAACCCGGCCCTGGTGCAGGCCTTCGGCATCAACGTGCCGCGCATGATCACGCTCACCTACGGGTTCGGCGTGGGCCTCGCGGCGCTCGCCGGCGTCTTCGCCGCACCCATCTACCAGGTGAGCCCGCAAATGGGCTCCTCGCTCATCATCGTGGTCTTCGCCGTGGTGGTGATCGGCGGCATGGGCTCGATCATGGGCTCCATCGTCACCGGCTTCGGCCTGGGCATCATCGAGGGCCTCACCAAGGTGTTCTATCCCGAAGCGTCCAACACCGTGATCTTCGTGATCATGGCCATCGTCCTCATGATCCGCCCGCAAGGGCTCTTCGGTCAGCGCTAGGCCATGGCCCAAC
>JBBQBW010000405.1:0-3447 GCA_038318025.1 Burkholderiales bacterium
GACGAGCCGATCGCGTCGCTCGATCCGGAAAGCGCGCGCAACGTGATGGAGATCCTCGCGCGCATCAACCAGGAGCACGGCATCACGGTGCTGGTTTCGCTGCATCAGGTGCAGTTCGCCCGGCGCTTCTGCAAGCGCACCGTGGCGCTGCGCCTGGGTGAGGTGGTCTATGACGGGCCGTCGGCCGACCTGACCGCCCCGCTGCTGAGGAACCTCTACGGCACCGCCGTCGAGGAGATGCTGGACGGCACCGGAACCCTCGATGCCGTGATGCAGGACCCGGTCATGGAAGCGGCGCTCGCCGCGCCCATGACCGCACGAGCTTGAGCCATACCCCACAAACCAGGAGAAAGCCATGACGCTTCGATTCCGTGCCGCGCTCGCACTCGCTGCCGCCCTTTTCTGCGGTGCCGCCACAGCGCAGGAGATCAACTTCGGCATCATCTCGACTGACCGCAGCGCCGCGATCAAGTCGCTGTGGGATCCGTTCATCGAGGACATGCAGAAACAGACCGGCCTCAAGGTGAACGCCTTCTTCGCCACCGACTACACCGGCATCATCGAGGCGCAGCGCTTCAACAAGATCCAGGTCGCCTGGTACGGCAACAAAAGCGCCATCGAGGCCGTCGACCGCGCCAACGGCGAGGTGTTCGCGCAGTTCATCGACCTGCACGGCACCCCGGGCTACTACAGCTACATCATCACGCACCGCGATAGCCCCCTGAACTCACTCGATGACATGTTCAAGAACGGCAAGAGCCTGAACTTCGGCGCGGGCGACCCGCAATCGACCTCGGGCACGCTGGTGCCGGGGTACTACGTGTTCACGCAACGCGGCGTCGAGGCGAAGGACGTCTTCAAGGTGGTCCGGCCGGCCAGCCATGGCATCAACCTGCTGGCGGTTCTCAACAAGCAGGTCGATGTCGCCACCAACAACAGCGAGGAGCTCGACAAGCTCAAGCTGAAGGACCCCGCGAAGCGCGAGGAAGTGAAGATCCTCTGGACCTCGCCCCTCATCCCGCGTGACCCGCTGGTGTGGCGTAAGGACCTGCCGGCCGATGTGAAGACGAAGATCAAGGCGTTCATCCTCGGCTACGGCAAGGACGCGCGCGAGAAGGAGATCCTGAAGGGCATGCAGCAGATCGCGGGTTTCCGGGAGTCGAGCAACGCGCAGCTGATCCCGATCCGGCAGCTCGAGTACGCCAAGGACCGAGCCAAGATCGCCGGCGACACCACCTTGTCGGCCGCCGAGCGCGCCGCGAAGACGAAGGACATCGACGCGAAGCTTGCCGAGCTGGCCAAGCAGGGCAAATGACGGTTGCGGCGATCCCTCCGGGGGCGCTCTCTCCCCCGGACGCGGGCAAGCGCACCTTGTCCCAGGCGATCGGCTGGGCGGTGCTGATCCTGCTGCTGGGATGGGCGTGGAAGGGCGCGGACATGCGCCCGGTGGATCTCTTCCGCGACTCGTCGAACATGGCCAAGTTCCTCGCCGAGTTCTTCCCGCCCAACTTCCGCGAGTGGCGCTCGTACCTGCGCGAGATGATCGTGACACTCCACATCGCGATCTGGGGCACGGTGCTCGCGATCGTCTGCGCGATCCCGTTCGGGCTGCTGTCCTCGTCCAACATCGTGCCTTTCTGGGTCTACCAGCCGGTGCGCCGGCTGATGGACGCGTGCCGCGCCATCAACGAGATGGTGTTCGCGATGCTGTTCATCGTGGCGGTGGGGCTCGGTCCCTTCGCCGGCGTGCTGGCGCTGTGGATCCATACCACCGGCACCCTTGCGAAGCTTTTTTCCGAGGCGGTGGAGGCGATCGACCCGCGCCCGGTGGAGGGCGTGCGTGCCACCGGGGCCAATGCCGTGGAGGAGATCTTTTATGGCGTGATCCCGCAGGTGATGCCGCTGTGGATCTCCTATTCCCTTTACCGGTTCGAGTCCAACGTGCGCTCGGCTTCCGTGGTCGGGATGGTGGGTGCGGGTGGCATCGGGGTGATCCTCTACGAGGTGATCCGCGGCTTCGAGTACGCCCAGACCTGCGCCGTGATCCTGATAATCATCGTCTTCGTGACCACGATCGACATCGCTTCCGCCCGCATCCGCAAGCTCTTCATCTGACCCTCGACGAACGCCCCGCGCGGGACTACCCTTTTCCGACCGCCCTCGATCGCCCGTACCAGAACAATTCCCAGGGAGAGCTCCAATGATCGCTTGCATCCGTTTCGCCCCGCTGCTGCTGGCTGCCGCCACCACCGCCGCCATGGCCCAGAAGACCGAGCTGCTGGTGTACACGGCGCTGGAGACCGACCAGCTCAAGGCCTACACCGAGTCGTTCCAGAAGACCAACCCGAACATCGACCTGAAATTCGTGCGCGACTCGACCGGGGTCGTCACCGCGAAGCTGCTGGCGGAAAAGGCCAATCCCCAGGCCGATGTGATCCTTGGGGTGGCGGCCTCCTCGATGGAGATCTTCAAGGCCGAGGGGATGCTGGCGCCCTATGCGCCGGTGGGGTTCAACGCGCTGACTCGCCGCTACAGCGATGCCGCGAATCCGCCCTCGTGGGTGGGCCAGGACGTGTTCGCCGCGGTGGTCTGCTACAACACCGTCGAGGGGCAGAAGAAGGGCGTGCCCAAGCCCGAGACCTGGGCCGACCTGCTCAAGCCCGCGTACAAGGGCCAGATCACCATGCCGAATCCGGCCTCGAGCGGCACCGGCTTCTTCGACGTGACGGCGTGGCTGCAGACAATGGGCGAGGCCGGCGGCTGGAAGTACATGGACCAGCTGCACGAGAACGTCGCCCAGTACACCCACTCGGGCTCCAAGCCCTGCCGGCAGGCGGGGGCGGGTGAGTTCGTGGTTGGCATCTCGTTCGACTTCCGCGGCAACGATGTGAAGACCAAGGGCGCGCCGGTGGACCTGGTGTTCCCGAAGGAGGGCCTGGGCTGGGACATCGAGGCCGCCGGGATCGTGAAGACCACGAAGAAGATGGACGCGGCGAAGAAGCTCATGGACTGGGTCGCGACCAAGGAAGCCAACCAGGCCTACGCGAAGAACTTCGCCATCGTGGCGCACCCCGATGTGAAGCCGGCGCTGCCCCACATCCCCGCAGACCTCGAGTCGCGCCTCATCAAGAACGACTTCGCCTTCGCGGCGAAGAACCGCGACAAGATCCTCACCGAGTGGCAGAAGCGCTACGCGGCGAAGTCGGAGAAGTGACGACAGGCCGGGCGTCTGCCGCGTGGCGGACGATTCTTCTCGCGTCGTCATCCCCGCTCGCGTCGTCATCCCCGCTCGCGTCGTCATCCCCGCGAAGGCGGGGATCCCATCATTGGCCCCCCGCCTTCGCGGGGGCGACCGCTTGCGCGGGGGCGGCCGCTTGCGCGGGGGCGACCGCTTGCGCGGGGGCGGCCGCTTGCGCGGGGGCGACCGCTTGCGCGGGGGCGACCGCC
>JBBQBW010000406.1:0-3443 GCA_038318025.1 Burkholderiales bacterium
CAAAGTCCAGCCCTCGATCGGCTAGCGTGCGCGTACGTTTGATTGGGTCGAAGGTGATGCGCATTGGTTATTGTATCTACAATAACCAATGCCTGCAAGGCGAACGGCTGCCCTGCTGTTCTAGGCACTGCGCATCCAGCCATGCAACCTAACTCGTATTTGGTTGACAGGCCTTATTCGGCAGCTGCTGAATAAAACCGGCGGATTGAATAATAAAAGTTGATTGTCTCCGCCGGCCCGGGCGGCGTCAACGCTAACTGCTACCCCCTGTTGAGGAATTTTCTTCCTCCATCTGGCGGCTTCTTGGATAACACTGCACCCCATTCGGCCAATGCGGCGGCCTCGCGCCTCGAGTTCGGCCGTCTCGCTGCACATTTTCGGGAGCGCATACGGCTTTCCCACTACGGCTTGCGGACCGGGCGCGTGTATCTTGAGTGGATCGTGCGCATCATCCGGTCCATGGCCTGCGCTATTTGTGCGGCCTGGTCTGCACCCAAAGCAATGCGCCGACGGTTCCGGTTTCGAGCTTTGCGATGACGAGGATGCGGCCTGAAGGCTGCATCGTCACCTGGCCGGCGAGGTCGTTGCCGCCGCTCGGATCGAGTAACGCCAGCGAAAGATTTCCCTCGTGCTCCACGTGTGTTTGGCCGCGGTGACCGGCAAGCCCCTATGCCGCATCCCCTTCCCGGAAAGCGAACAGCACCGCGTCCGCCGGCACCAGCTGGTCCTCTTCGAACGCCGCGCGCTCGATCACGCCGTCGCGAGGGGAGACGATGGTGTGCTCCATCTTCATCGCCTCCAGGATCATCAGGGCCTGGCCCTTCTTCACCGTGTCGCCGGCGCTGGCCATGCGCTTCACGACGCGGCCCGGCATGAGCGCGGTGAGGCGTGCATCGGGCGCCGAATCGGCCGGCTCGTAATGGAATGGATCGACCAGCTCCAGGTCGTAGCGCCCGCGGGGCGTGACGGCGGAGAACTTGTCGCCGAGGCGCGAGACCTGCGCGAAGTAGGTTTCGTCGTCGAGCCCGATCTGCAGGCGGTCGTGATCGCGTGGGCCGAGGACCACCTTGTGGGTCTTGCCGTCGATGGTGACGTTGGCATAGCCGGGGTGCATGACGGCTTCGACGGTGAAGCGACCCTCTCCCCGGCCCTCTCCCAGGGGAGAGGGAGAATTGGTCTCCCGGCCCTCTCCCAGGGGAGAGGGAGATTTCGCGCCCCGGCCCTCTCCGGCAGAGGGCGATTTGAATTCCATGCGCCGTAGCGCCGGCTGGTTCAGGCGCCAGCCGCGGGTGTCGCTCCAGGGCGATGCGGGCCCCGCCGAAGCAGCCGCCCCTTCATCGAGGAACGCGCGCGCCGCCGCGGCCACCAGCGCCTCCAGCGGCACCTCGGTGGCGGAAGGCAGCAGCTCGGCGCGATGGCGCTCGATGAACGCGGTGTCGGTATCGCCGGCGAGGAATGCGGGATGGCCCACCACGCGCTCGAGGAACGCGAGGTTGGTCTTGACTCCCAACAACGCCGTGCCGGCCAGCGCCGTCTGCATGCGCCGCGCCGCCTCGCGCCGGTCGTCGCCCCAGACGATGAGCTTGGCGATCATCGGGTCGTAGAAAACGCTCACCTCGTCGCCCGCACGCACGCCGGTATCCAGGCGCACGTCGGCATGGGCGTGGTGCTCATGGCCTGCCGCGGCGACATCGTGGGGCGCGTGGAAGACGCCGATGGTGCCGGTCTCGGGCAGGAAGTCGTTTGCGGGGTTTTCAGCGCAGAGCCGCACCTCGATGGCATGCCCGCCCGAGAGAATTTCCGCCTGCATGAGCGGCAGCTCCTCGCCCGCCGCCACGCGCAGCTGCCACTCCACCAGGTCTTCGCCGGTGATCATCTCGGTCACCGGGTGCTCGACCTGCAGGCGCGTGTTCATCTCCATGAAGAAGAACTTGCGGTCCGCGCCCACGATGAACTCGATGGTGCCGGCGCCGCGGTACTCGATGGCCTCGGCCGCCGCGACGGCGGCAGCACCCATCGCTTCGCGCATCGCGTCGTCGAGGAAGGGGGAGGGCGACTCTTCCAGCACTTTTTGATGGCGGCGCTGGATCGAGCATTCGCGCTCGAAGAGATGCACGTAGTTGCCGTGGGTGTCGCCGAACACCTGGAACTCGATGTGGTGCGGGCCCTGCACGAAGCGTTCCAGCAGCACCGCGTCTTCGCCGAAGGCGCTCTTCGCCTCGCGCCGCGCGGCCGCGAGCTGGGAAGCGAACTCGGCGTCCTTGTTGACGAGGCGCATGCCCTTGCCGCCGCCGCCCGCGACCGCTTTCACGAGCAGGGGATAGCCAACCTTCTTCGCTTCCTTCGCGAGGAAGGCGTCGTCCTGGTTGTCCCCGTGGTAGCCGGGCACGACGGGCACGCCGGCCTGCTCCATGATCGCCTTGGCGCGATCCTTGAGGCCCATCTTCTCGATCGCCTCGGGCGTGGGGCCGATGAAGGTGAGCCCCGCCGCCTCGACCGACCGCGCGAAGTCCTCGTTCTCCGACAGGAAGCCGTAGCCGGGATGGATCGCCTCGGCGCTGCAGGCGAGGGCCACCTCGATGATCCGGTCGCCGCGAAGATAGGAATCGGCCGGCCGCGGCCCGCCGATGAGGTAGGCCTCGTCGGCCTGCTCCACGTGCAGCGCGTGCGCATCGATCGTCGAATGCACGGCGACGGTGCGGATGGCGAGCCGGCGGCAGGTGCGGATCACGCGGCAGGCGATTTCGCCGCGGTTGGCGATCAGGATCTTGGAGAACAAATCGGGCGCTTCCGGGAGGGATGCCCCCATTTTACGCAAGGGAAGCGGCGGGGTCCTACGCCACGGGGGGCAGTCGTGAACCGAACGCGATTCGGCCTGGCCGGTCCCATTCATGATCGACATATCAATTCCACTGGAGGCCACCATGAAGAAGATCGCCGTCGCGCTGGGAGCCATTGTGCTCGTAGCTGGCACCGCCGCCATCGCGCAGGACAATTCCGGCAACAACTACCCCTATGACGTCGAGGCGGTGACCCGCCAGCAGTTACTCGAGTCGCGGGCGCAGTACCTGGCACCCGACGCCCGCTGGTCTCTGGGGTCAGGCGCCTGGTACGAGGACCCGTCGGTTGACCGGGGAGCGCGCCGCGAATGGCGTGATGATCGCTTCTCCAACCGCTACGACAACGCGGAATGCTGGAATCCTCGCGCGCGCCACTACGAAGAGGTTCGCCGGGGCGAGTTCCAGGACGACCTGGACTTTTCGCGCTGCCGGACCCAGCGTTATTACCGCCGTTAAAACGGGATGTCCTTGAAGGGCGCCGTCACGACCTTGCCTTCAACGACCTTGCCCGCAGCCTACCTAGGCGCAGCCGTTTCATTGTGAGCGGCAGTGAAGGCATCGATGGTTTCTCGTACCTGGTTGGGATGAGTGAAGCTTGCCCCC
>JBBQBW010000407.1:0-3410 GCA_038318025.1 Burkholderiales bacterium
TGACGACCCATTTTCTCCTACCGGTACCCCGCCGCCTGCAGCTCGAAGAGCTCGGCGTAGCGCCCGCCGCGTGACAGCAGCTCCTGGTGGGTGCCGATGGCCTCCACACGCCCGTCGCCCAGCACCACGATGCGGTCGGCCATCCGCACGCTGGAGAAGCGGTGCGAGATCAGCACCGCGGTCTTGCCGAGCGAGAGCTCCTTGAAGCGCTGGAACACCTCGAACTCGCTGCGGGCATCGAGTGCCGCCGTAGGCTCGTCGAGGATCAGCACCTGGGCATCGCGCATGTAGGCCCGCGCGATGGCGATCTTCTGCCACTCCCCGCCCGAGAGGTCGATGCCGCGCTTGAAGCGCTTGCCGATGATCTGGTCGTACTTCCCCGGCAGCTTCCCGATCACTTCGTCGGCGAGCGCACGCCCCGCCGCAGCTTCGATCCGCGAGCGGTCGCCGGCGGCCTCGATCCGCCCCACGGCGATGTTCTCCGCCGCCGTCAAATGGAAGCGCACGAAGTCCTGGAAGATCACGCCCACGTTGTTGCGCAGCTCGAAGAGGTCGTACTCCTTGAGATCGTGGCCATCGAGGAGGATGCGCCCCTCGTCCGGGTCGTAGAGGCGCGACAGCAGCTTCACCAGCGTGGTCTTGCCCGCGCCGTTTTCTCCCACCAGCGCCAGCACCTCGCCCGCGCGCAGGTGGAATGTGAGATGACGCACCGCCCAGCGCTCGGCGCCCGGGTACTGGAATCCCACATCCTCGAACGAGAAGCCCTGCACGATCGGGCTGGGGAACGGCCGCGGGCTCGGGGGTGAAGTGATCTCGGCGCGGATCTCGAAGAACGAGAAGAGGTCGTCGAGGTAGAGCGCCTGGCTCGCGACCTGCGAGAAGCCGGCCAGCAGCCCCTCGATCATCTGGCCCAGGCGACGGAACGAGCCGGCGAGGAAGGTGAGGTCCCCGAGGGTGAAATCGCCGGAAAGCGTGCGCCAGATGATGTATGCGTATGCCGCGTAGTAGGCCAGCGTCCCCAGCGCGGTCAGCAGGCTTCCCCATCCCGCGCGGCGCATCGCGATCTTCCGGTTGGCGTCGTAGAAACTCTTCGACAGCACGCGGTAGCGCTCGATGAGGAACCCCGAGAGGCCGAAGATCTTCACCTCCTTCGCCGTCTCCACCGACGAAGCCGTCTGGCGCACGTAGTCGAGTTCGCGCCGCTCCGGGGCGCGCATGTAGTTCATCCAGTAGCTCTGGGCGTTGAAGTGCAGCTCGCCCACGAACGAGGGCACCAGCGCCACCACCAACAGGGCCATCAGCCACGGCGCGTAGATCGCGAGGCCCGCGGCGAAGCTGGCGATCGTGATGATGTCCTGCGCCTGGTTGAACACCTGCCCCATCAGGCTCATGCGCCCGCTCGCCTGCCGGCGCGCGCGCTCCAGCTGGTCCTGCAGCTCGCTGTCCTCGAAATCCTCGAGGTCGAGGCTCGCCGCGTGCTTCATGAGGCGCAGGCTCATCTCGTTGCCGAACTTCTCCGCCAACAGCGAGTCCAGCAGGCCCACGCCTCGACCGAGCACGTCGGAGAGGACGGCGATGCCGAGCTCGATCGCGACCAGCAGGATCAAAGGGTCCAGGGCCCCGCTCGCGAGCAACGCTTCCGGCATCGTGGCGCCCGCCCCCGGCCCCTTCGCCAGCCGCACCACTTCGTCGATGATGAGTTTGCCGACGAAAAGCGCGGTCACCGGCAGCAGCGCCCGCCCGAGGCGCAGCACCGCCTGGCTCGTGGCAAGCCACGGGCTCGTTCGCCAGACCAGCTTGAAGAGATGCGGGAGGTGCTTGAGCGCGCCGAGGCGCTCGCGGATGGTCTTGGGCTGCGCGGCCATGCCGCATTGTTGCAGAATGGGAGCCCCCGTTCCCGCATCCGACCCGACCATGAAGACACGCGCCGCCGTTGCATGGGCCGCAGGCAAGCCCCTCACCATCGAAGAAGTGGACCTCGCCGGTCCCCGCGACGGGGAAGTGCTGGTGGAGGTGAAGGCCACCGGCATCTGCCACACCGACCAGTTCACGCTCTCCGGCGCCGACCCCGAGGGCCTCTTCCCGGCGATCCTCGGCCACGAGGGCGCGGGCGTGGTGCTGGAAGTTGGCAAGGGTGTCACGAGTGTGGCGGCCGGCGACCACGTGATTCCGCTCTACACGCCCGAGTGCCGCCAGTGCAAGTTCTGCCTGTCGAGGAAGACCAACCTCTGCCAGCAGATCCGCGCGACCCAGGGCAAGGGGCTGATGCCCGACGGCACCTCGCGCTTCTCGATCGGCGGCAAGCCGATCCTCCACTACATGGGCACCTCCACCTTCGCCAACCATATCGTGGTGCCCGAGATCGCGCTCGCGAAGGTGCGCCGCGACGCGCCCTTCGAGACCATCTGCTACATCGGCTGCGGCGTCACCACCGGCGTGGGCGCGGTGCTCTTCACCGCCAAAGTCGAGGCCGGCGCCAACGTGGTGGTGTTCGGTCTCGGCGGCATCGGCCTGAACGTGATCCAGGGCGCGCGCATGGTCGGCGCCAACCGCATCGTCGGCGTCGACATCAACCCGGCGCGCGAGGCGATGGCGCGGCGCTTCGGCATGACTGATTTCATCAATCCCAAGGAGACGCCCCAGGTGGTCGACGCCATCGTCGAGCTCACCGGCGGCGGCGCCGACTACAGTTTCGAGTGCGTGGGCAATACCACGCTGATGCGCCAGGCGCTGGAGTGCTGCCACAAGGGCTGGGGCGTCTGCACCATCATCGGCGTGGCCGCCGCGGGCCAGGAGATCGCCACGCGCCCGTTCCAGCTCGTCACCGGGCGCGTGTGGAAGGGCTCGGCCTTCGGCGGCGCGCGCGGCCGCACCGACGTGCCCAGGATCGTGGATTGGTACATGGACAAGAAAATCGAGATCGATCCCCTCATCACCCACAAGCTGCCGCTGGAGCGCATCAACGAGGGCTTCGAGCTGATGGAGCGGGGCGAGTCGATCCGGTCGGTGGTGGTGTACTGACCGGCCCCAAAGCAAAAGCCGGGGGGACCCCGGCCTTTGGTTTGCACCCTGGCGCGCAAGACGCCGGGGATAATCAGCGCTTCGCTAGCGGCGCCAGTTGCGATGGCGGTGGCTGCGGTAGCCGCCGTAGTACCCCAGCGTGGCCGCGGCGATGATCGGCGCGGCGTAGTAGGCGGGCGAGGGCGCGTAGTAGACCGGCGCTGCGTCGTAGTAAACGCGCGCGGGCTCGCGATAGGCGTAGCGCGGCTCGGCGTAGCGCGGCTCGGCGTAGCGCGGCTCGGCGTAGCGCGGCTCGGCGTAGCGCGGCTCGGCGTAGCGCACTTCCTCGTAGCGGCGCGGCGCGGGCTCGGCGTAGCGCACCTCGTCGTACCCGCGGTCGGCGTAGTAAC
>JBBQBW010000408.1:0-3404 GCA_038318025.1 Burkholderiales bacterium
ATGCGGTCGAGGCGCGAGACGTTGCTGAGGATGATCGACAGCAGGCGCTTCTCGCCCTCCCCGATCTTCTCGTCCTCGCCGAGCAGCTCCGCCGCGTGGCCGATGGAGGAGAGCGGGTTGCGGATCTCGTGGGCGATGGAAGCGGTGAGGCGCCCCAGCGCCACCAGCTTCAGCTGCTGCGCCTGCTGCCGCATCCGCCCCACGTCCTGGACGAACACCACGGTGGGCGCGGGGTCGCCGGTGCCGATCGGCACGAAGTGGACCTGCAGGTCGCCGGCCGCGCGCGGCGTTCGCAACTGCATGTAGGTGGTCTCCGAGCCCTTGCGCCAGCCGTCCAGCAACGCCGAGATCTCCGGGGCGTACTCGGCGATGGCGGGCCGCGCGTGCTTCGGGAATGGCCCGAGCAGTTGCATCGCGCGCGGATTGTGCTGCCGGATGCGCCCCTCACCATCCACCACCAGGATGCCGTCCTGCATGTCGCGGATCACGAGCTCGTTCAGCTGCGAGAGGTTGGCCAGGTCCACCTTTCGCGCCTCGGCGATCTGCTCGCTGGTGCGCGCGTAGCGCGCAAGCGTCGAGGCGAGGCCCGCGGTGGCGAAGAAGGCCGCCGCCATGATGCCCGCCTGGACGAAGTCGCCAAGCGACCCCTCGAAGCGCCACACCTGCAGCGTCTGCTCCACCAGCACCGAGATCGCTGCCACCGCCGCGTGGAAATACGCGAGCCGGCCGCGGGTGATCAGGCCCGCCGCGGCAAGCGAAACCAGCAGGATCACCCCCAGGCCCGAGCGGATTCCGCCGCTCGCGTACATCAGCATCACGATCGCCACCACGTCCACGATCACGCCCGCGGTCACCTGGATGGTGAGGTTGGGCTCGCGCATGCGCGCCGGGATCAGCAAGACGAGCGAGGCCACGGTGTACGAGACCGCCGTGGGCAGCACCGCGCTGGGCGAGAGCACGCCCAGGTTGAAGAAGCGGTTCAGGTAGATGAAGGCGACCCCGAGCAGGATCGACAGGATGATGCGGTAGAAGCAGAAGACGCCGAGGGTCTTCCAGGTGGCGTCGTCGGCCTCGACGATCAGCGGCGCCATGCGCGCGCTGCGAAGCCGCTGCGGCATCGTGAGCTCGTCGGCCGCGGAGCTCATGCCTTGTGGCGGCATCCCGGATTCGCGGCGCAGATCAGCTGGCCCGCCTCCTCCTTCGCTTCGCTGCGCGGCAGGTTCACGCCGCAGCGCGTGCAGCGCACCATGTCCTCGCCCTCGATCGAGCGGGCAGCCGGGTCCGGCGGCGGCTTGTCGCCGGTCTGGGAGCGCAGGAATGCGCGGAACAGCAGGTAGATCGCGAGCCCGATCAGGATCAGCAGGATGATGCGTGCCACGGAGAACTCCGGTGTTGCTTTCGAGTGCAAAGTTTACCCGAGCGGCACTTCGACTCCGAAGCGCACCCCGCGCCGATCGGGCAGGTTCTCGGCGTCCGCCCGCCCGCCATGGAACTGCGCCACCAGGCGCACGATGAAGAGGCCCAGGCCCAGGTGGCCGCCGCGTTCGGCCCGGGCGGGGTCGCGCATCGACACCATGGAGTCGAAGAGCCGCGCGATCATCGCCGCGGGAAGCGCCTCGCCGCCGTTCTCCACCGTGAGGCGGGCGCGGCGGTCGGCGGCCGCCAGCGCCACGCGGATAGGAGTGCCCGCGGGCGCGAAGTCGCGCGCGTTCTCCACCAGCTTGTCGAGGAGCTGGGCGAATGCATCCGGCACACCCTCCATCATCACCGGCCCCTCGGGGCCCGCGAGCTCGAAAACGCTCCCGGGGTACGCGGCGCGATAGCCCTCGACGCAGCCGGCGACCACTTTGGCCAGGTCGAAACGCTCGCGCCCGGCACTCTCCAGCAGCCTTTCCAGCCGCGTGGCTTCGGAGAGCCGCGCGATGAGGCGCGCCAGGCGCTCGACGCCCTCGCCCGCGCGATCCAGGTACACGCGCGCCTCGGCCCCGAGCGGCTGGGCCTTGAGATTATCGAGCGAAGAGCGCACCACCGCCACGGGCGTGCGCAGCTCGTGGGAGAGCCGGCCGGCCATCGCCTCGAGGTAGGCGTTGTAGTCGCGCAGCCGCCCGAGGACCGAGGCCATGGTGCGCGTGAGGTCCCCGATCTCGTCGCGCGCTGCCGTAGGCGTGATGCTGCCGCGTACCCGGCCGTCGCGATCGATGGCGGCATCGGCCTCGGCGTGCAGGCGCCGGATGCGCGCGGCGAGCCGCCCGGCGAAGGCGAGCAGGATCACGAGCGCCGCCGCCACCACCGCGAGCGTCACCGCGAGCAGGTTGTCGAGCGCCGTGGCCTTGAGGATCTGGATGGCGCCGGTCGTTTCCTCGACCACCACGGCGCCGACGATGTCGTCGCCGACGAAGATCGGCTGGGCCGCCGAGAGGATGGCTACGTCCCGGTCGCGCGTCCCGCGCAGGTGCGTGGACGAGACCCCGATCAACGCGCGCTCGATCTGCGCGCGCACCGGCTGGGATTCGTCGCCCGTGGGCACGCGCGGCGTGGGCACCACGAGTGCCGCGAGCGGCCGCAGCCATCCCTTCTGCGTCCGTGCCGCCGCGTCGTCCTTCAGGTTCCCGGACAGACCCCGTACCCGCGAGCGGTTGTCCACCACCCACAGGCGCGAGGCCTTGCGCCCCATCACCGTGAGCAGGCTCTCGATCTCCTCCGACGGCGCGTAGGCGTTGCCGAGGCTCGCGGCGGCATCGGGATCGGCGGCGCCGAAGAGCGCCACGATGCGCCGCCGCTCCTCGGCCTGGGCATCGTTCTGCGAGCCGGGCCCGCGCTCGAAGAGGCTGTCGCGGTTCGAAAGGGCCGCGGCCACGGCACGCGCGGTGCCGCCGATGGCGGTCACCTGCGCCTCGCGCAGGAACCCCTCCATGCGCGAGATGAACTGCGCCGCGAGCACCGGAAGCGCCAGCAGCACCAGGGCCGCGAGGAACAGGCGGAAGCGGATGCCGTGGGTGAAATCGGGCATCGCGCGGCGGTCCTAGAAAGGAACGTGCACCGTGAGCGAGCCGAAGCGCTGGGGCTCGCGCTGCCCTTCGAACTCGCGCGAGTCCTGGGCGATCGCGAAGCTTGCGCTGCCCCAGGCCGCGCTCCAGCTCACCCCGGCGGCGACGCGGACGACCGACTTCTCGCGCTCGAGGGTCGCGCCTGCGGGATCGTAGGGCCGCTCGAGCAGCCGGTTGCGCGCGACGTAGCAATAGCTGGCACCGGCGAAGGCGCCCCATCCCGCCGTGCCGGAGTCGCTCCACGGCGGAGTCGGGGCGAAGCGCAGGATCGGGCTCGCCCCGCCGGCAGCGCCGAAGCGCCACTCGGCGCCTGCAGGGGCGAAAGACACCAGGTTGCCCGCCACCACGCCCTGGTGG
>JBBQBW010000409.1:0-3400 GCA_038318025.1 Burkholderiales bacterium
GTGGCGATCGGCACCAGGACGCGTGCAAAGGCGCGTACGTTCTTTCCCATGTCCTGGTTGGACCGGTCTCAGCGCTTCGCGTTCGCGAGGTACGCCTTGGCGCTGGAGGAGAGCAGGCGCGGCAGGTGCGTGTAGATATAGCGCACGCCCTTGTCCAGCACGCCCTGGAGATTCTCTCCCGTCGCCGGGGTTCCCGGCGTGCGTCCGGCGGCGAGCATCTTGCGGAAGCTCGTATCGATTGCCTCGGCCACCGCGGGCGCCTTCGGGTTGCCCGGGTGACCCATCGACTGGGAGAGGTCCGAGGGGCCGACGAAGAACACATCGATGTCGTCGACCTTCAGCAGCTCGTCCAGGTTCTCGATCGCCTCGCGGTCCTCGATCTGCACCGCGATCAGCGTTTGCTCGTTCGCGGCCTTCACGAAATCGGCGAGCGTGCCATGCGCGTCGTAGACGGCCGCTCGCGTGCCGGCGGCGATGCTGCGCCGGCCCAGCGGATGGAACTTGACTGCGGCGACCACGTCGCGCGCCTCGGCGGCAGTGTTCACATGCGGGACCTGCACCCCCATAACGCCGCGGTCGAGCACCTGCAGGATGTGCTCGGCGCTGCGGCTCACCGGACGCGCGATCGCCGTGATGCCGCTTGCCTCGGCGGCCATCGCCATCAACTCGAGGCTCTCCAACGTGATGGTGCCGTGCTCGCAGTCGAGCAGCACCCAGTCGAACCCCGCGGCCGCGACCATCTCGACGATCTGCGGCGACGGGATCATCACCGACACGCCGTACACGGGCTCGCCTGCGCGCAGCTTCTCCTTCATGCAATTCTTTTTCATAGCTTCTCGTTGAATTGGCGAATGACTTCGTCGGTCGTCGCAGCCGCCGTGATACCGATGCGCCCGGAACGCTCGAAGAAACGCTCGGTGGCGCTGGTGATGGTGGGCTCGATACCGAGACTGCGGAGGACTTCCGCGACCTGCTTTACCTCGTGATAGCGGCGGCCGTGGGCTGCCGAGTGCGAGCGCACCCAGTTGAGCGCCACCTTGTCGAATGGCTGGCTCGCGAAGAGCCTCGTGACCTCGGCCCACAGGTCCTCCCGCAGGCCCGCGCGCTCGCCAGCGACCATGAACTCGATCAGCAGGGCTTCCATGCCCTTGGAGAACACGCTGCGGAGCATCTTGAAGGTGGAGGCGCGGCCGATCTCCTCGCTGTAGAAGCGGGCGTTGAGGCCGAGAGCGTCCTTGAGGTCGCCCTCCGCCGCCCTCGCGTGCGGACCGCCAAGCAGGACCTCGGTCTTCGCGCCCGTAACGCCGACCGCGCCGAGCAACGCGCCCTCGACGAAGGAGGCTCCCGTCTGCGCGACGATCGCTGCGATCTGCTGCTTCACGGCCGCCTCGGTTGCGTTGAGGTCGAGATAACGCTGACCGGTGCGAAGATGCGACGCACAGAGCCGCGCGGCGTTCGTGGCCACGGTGGAGGTCACGGTGGAGAAAACGTAGTCGGCTCCGCACAGAATGTCGGCGAGGGCGCCGAAGGTGACCGGCGTGGCGCCGGCGCGTGCCTTGAGCTTTCCGGCACCGTCCGGTTGCTCGAGAAGCGTGTCGTACGCGGTGATTCGGGCCCCGCGGGCGGCGAGCGCGCCGCAAAAGGCGCCCGCAACCTCGCCGAACCCTACGAAGGCGATGTGCATTAGGGTAATCTTAAAACAAACCACAAACACAAAGCACGCCACACAACACACGAGGGGGAAAAATGAGGATTCTTCGCGGGGCGCTCGCCGCCCTTTGTCTTGCCGCGCTCGCGGCGCATGCCCAGACGTACCCGAACAAGCCGATCAGGCTCCTCGTGGGTTTCGCCGCCGGCGGCAATACCGACACCGTCGCCCGCGTGGTCGGGCAGAAGCTTGGCGAGCGCCTCGGGCAGCAGGTGATCATCGAGAACAAGGCCGGCGCCGGGGGCACCATCGCGACGGGCGAGGTCGCCCGCGCGGCACCCGACGGCTACACCCTCACCATGGGTACCACCACCACGCACGCCATCGCCGTTGCCGCCTACGCCAAGCTTCCCTACGATCCGGTGAACGACTTCGAGCCGATCGCGCTCGTGGCCAATGCGCCGTACCTCCTGGTGGTCAACGCCGCGTTCCCGGCGAAGGACCTGAAGGAGTTCGTCACGCAGGTGAAGGCGCAGCCGGGCAAGCTCAACTACGGCTCCGCCGGACAAGCGACGACCACGCATCTGGTGATGGCGACCCTGGCCACCCGCGCGGGGCTGGACATGGTGCACATCCCCTTCAAGGGCAACGCACCCGCCACAAGCGCCGTGCTGGGCAACCAGGTGGAGGTACTCTTTGGCGCGCTGCCGCCTCTGCTGCCGCACGTGGCTACCGGGCGCCTGCGCGCGCTCGCGATCAGCTCGGGCAAGCGCTCGCCCTCGCAGCCCGACATCCCGACCGTGGCGGAATCCGGTTATCCCGGCTTCGACATGGCGCTCTGGCTGGGCTTCTTCGCGCCCAAGGGCACGCCCACCGCGATCGTGAAGCGCCTCGAGGCGGAGCTGATCCAGATCGCGCAATCGGCCGAGATGAAGGAGATCCTTGAGAAGCAGGGGCTCGAGCCCTATGCGGCCGGCGCAGCGGAGCTGGGCAAGCTGCTCAAGTCCGAGATTACCGCGTACCAGTCGGTGTTCAAAGCGGCGAACATCAAGATGGAATGAGGCCGTACCCGCGTCGCTAGCTGCCGACACGGCGTCCTTCGCCGGATTTCCCTCGATCTTGTTGAGCCAGACCGCTTCCTCCACGAGGCGGCCGGTGACCGCGCCCGGCGCGGGCGGCTAGGTGCGCGGAGCGGCGCTCGCGGGGGCGGCGGCTGGCTCGCGGGTGACCCACAAGCAGAGCAGCACTACGGGGATTCCCACCAGCGAGGTCAGCGTGAAGAAAGTGCCGTAGCCGTACGCCTGGACCACGAACCCGGAGATGCCACCGACCATCTTGCCCGGCAAGGCGTAAAGCGACGAGAGGAGGGCGTACTGCGTCGCGGCGAAGCCCGGCGCGGTGAGGCCCGACATGTAGGCGATGAGCGCGGTGCCGGCGAAGCTCGCGGAGAAGTTGTCGATGCTGACCGCGGCGATCAGCACCTCGAGCCGCGGCCCCACGATGGCGAGCCACGTGAACGTAAGGTTGGAGGCGGCGCACAACACGCCGCCGATGATGAGCGTGGGCCGCAGCCCCGCCTTCGTCACCATGAAGCCGCCGACGAAAGCGCCGATGATCCCGACCCACACGCCGTAGACCTTCGACACGGTCGCGATGTCCGCCTTGCTGAATCCCAGGTCGACGTACATCGGGTACGCCATCACGTTGGCGACGAAGTCGGGCAGCCGGTAGAGCGCCACCAGCGCGAGGATC
>JBBQBW010000410.1:0-3389 GCA_038318025.1 Burkholderiales bacterium
ATCAGCACGCGGCGTTTCAACACCCGCATGCGCGTCGCCTCGACGAACTGGATCAGCTCCTTCAGTGTCCCGACGCCCTGCATGAAGCGGGTGCGCGGCGCGCGTGAGCGGACCACTGTGCCGACACCGGCGCGCGCGAGCAGCAGGCCCTGGGCCTTCAGGTCCCGCAACGCCTCGCGCACCGTGTGGCGGCTCACGTCGAAGCGCTGCTGCAGCTCCGCCTCCGTGGGGATCTTCTGGCCGAGCTTGTAGCGGCCGGACTCGATTTCGTCGGTGAGGTGGCGCGCGAGGTTGACAGATTTGCCCGGCATGGGCATATTGTACGGACAAACGTACAAAGTAGTAAACCCCATGCCTCCCGAAATCAACGCCCCCGGCGCGCGCAAGCTCGTCAAGGACGAAACGGCGCTGCTCGCGTCTCTCGTGGCGCTGGATGGCGCGCACCTGCTGGAGCTGGGCTGCGGCGCGGGCGAGTTCACGCGCCGCCTCGCGGAAACGAAGCCCATCGCCTCGATCGTGGGCTACGAGGTCGATGCGATCCAGCACGGCAAGAACCTCGCCGCCCCTCCCACCCCCAAGGTGACCTTCGCCGTCGGCGGCGCCGAGGAGATCGAGGCCGACGACGCCTCGGTCGACGGAGTCGCGATGATGAAGTCGCTCCACCACGTGCCGGTGGAGTCGCTCGATGCCGCCCTCGCCGAGATCGCGCGGGTGCTCAAGCCCGGCGGCTGGCTCTACGTCTCCGAGCCGGTCTTCGACGGCCCCTACAACGACGTGGTCCGGCTCTTCCACGACGAGAGTCGCGTGCGTCGCGAGGCCTATGCCGCCCTCGGGCGCGCCGAGCAGCGCGGCGTGCTGGAGCAGGAAAAGGAAATCCACTTCGCCTCCGAGCTCGCCTATCGCGATTTCGCCGACTTCGAGCAACGCATGATCGCGGTGACCCACACCGAGCACCGCCTGTCCCTCGGGCTCCTCGCGCGCGTGCGCGAGCGCTTCGAAACGCACATGACCAACGACGGCGCGCGCTTCGTGCACCCGATGCGGGTCAACCTGATGCGCCGCCCCGCCGCGTCCCGTCCCTAGGAGAAGAGATGATCCGTCGCAACCCCTTCACCCGCCTCGCCGCGGCGATCGGTAATCCGATGGAGATGGAGACGGTTTGAGCAGCGTGGCTCGCGGACACGTAAAACCCGGGAATGGGGATGAATGGGATGAAGGGGATAAATGGGATGAAGCAGATTCGAAGCGAGGCCCAGACCATCGCAGACACGTCGCCAACACCAGACTTGATCCCATTCATCCCATTTATCCCCTTCCTCCCCATCCCAGGGTTTACTGCCAACCGTCAGCCACTGAAGGAGCAATGAATGGCAACGCTGGGTGAATTAGCCGCCGTGATGCGCAGCAAGATCCCATGACCGCGCGCGAGACCCTCTCAGCCGACGACGCCATCGCCACGCGCCGCTCGGTGCGCGCGGTCCTGCCGACCCCGATTCCCCGCGAAACCGTCGAGCAGCTGTTGTCGCTTTCCTCGCGCGCCCCCAGCGGCACCAACATCCAGCCGTGGAAGGTGCGCGTGGTGGCGGGCGAGAAGCGGCTCGCCCTCTCGCGCGCGATGCAGGCGGCGATCGACCGCGACGGCATGGACCCGTACCAGCGCGAGTGGAACTACTATCCGCAGAACTGGCGCGAGCCCTACATCGGCCGGCGGCGCAAGATCGGCTGGGACCTCTACGGGCTGCTGGGCATCAAGAAGGGCGACTTCGAGAAGACCGAGGCGCAGCACCGCCGCAACTACGACTTCTTCGACGCGCCCGTGGGCCTCATCTTCACGCTCGACGAGGATCTCGAGATCGGCAGCTGGCTCGACCTGGGCATCTTCATCGGCACGGTGATGGTCGCCGCCCGCGGCCGCGGCCTCGACACCTGCCCCCAGGCGGCCCTCGCCAACATGCACCCGGTCCTGCGCCAGGAGCTCGGCATCCCCGAGAGCGAGGTCATCATCTGCGGCATGGCGCTGGGCTACGAGGACAAGTCCGCCCCCGAGAATGCGCTCGTCACCGAGCGCGCCACGGCGAACGAATTCGCCACCTTCGACGGTTTCCAGGAGAAAGACTGATGCTGCACATTCCCGAGAAGATGCTGCTGGTGGACGTAGCCCCGCGCGATGGCCTGCAGAGCCTGCCCAAGTGGATCTCCACCGGCGACAAGGTATGGCTTTGCGACAAGTTGACCGACCTGGGCGTCCCGGTCGTCGAGGTGGCGAGCTTCGCGCATCCCAAGGTCGTCCCGAACATGCGCGACGCCGAGGATGTCTTCGCGCGCATCAGGAGGAAGCCCGGCGTGGTCTACCGCGGCCAGGCGCCGAACGTGCGCGGCGCGCACCGCGCCATCGAGGCCAGGGTGGGCGAGATGCTGGGCCTCATCACGGTGAGCGAGACCTACACGATGCACAACCAGAACATGTCCAACGACGAGTGCGTGGACCAGAACATCCAGATGTTCCGCCTCGCCGAGAGGGCCGGCATTCCCTTCGTCGCCGCCGTCGGCATGGCGTTCTGGTGCCCCTACGAGGGGCTCATCCCCGAGGCGCACGTCGACGACATCGTGGGCCGTTTCTTCCACGCGGGCATCAAGCGCCAGTACCTGGCCGGCTCCATCGGCATGGAAGACCCGGCGCACGTGAATCGCCTGTACCGGAACCTCTACGCGAAGTACCCCGGCATCGAGCTCGGCTTCCACATCCACAACCTCTCCGGCATGGCCACGGCCAACATCCTCGCCGCCATGGACGCGGGCATCCACTGGCTGGAGGGCGCCATCTGCGGCATCGGCGGGGGCATGGCCATTCCCACCACGGTGGGCGAGGTGGGCAACTTTCCCCTCGAGGACCTGGTGGCGATGCTCGACGAGATGGGCGTGAAGACCGGCCTCGACCCGAAGCAGGTGATCGCGGCCTCGAAGGAGATCTCCAACCGCCTCGGCATCCGCATCGCGAGCCACCGCGCCACCGGCTGCACGCGCGAGGACGTGATGCGAGCGGGCGAGGAGAACCCGAACAACCCGCAGGTGACGATGGCGTGAGCGTGGTCGCCGACCTTCCCCCGCTGCGCTCGCTGCTGGCGGTCCCCGCCACCAACCCGCGCTTCCTCGAGAAGGGCGCGGCCTCCGAGGCCGACGGCGTCTTCATCGACCTCGAGGATGCCGTGGTGCCGGACCTCAAGGTCGAGGGGCGCGCCAGGGCCATCGAGGCGACGACTGGGCTCGACTGGGGCAAGCGGGTGCTGCTGGTGCGGGTGAACGATCGCTCCACGCCGTGGTGCGAGGCGGACCTCGTGGAGCTGGCGCGCGGCACGGCGCGGCTCGATGGCGTGATCCTGCCCAAGTGC
>JBBQBW010000411.1:0-3389 GCA_038318025.1 Burkholderiales bacterium
TTCCTTGAAGATCTCGTTTTCCTCTTCCTCGACGTGATGCTGGATGTATTCGGACAGCACCTTCACCTTGGCGTCGAAGGCCTCGTCCACCGTGTCGGCGCCCTCGATCTCGTCGATGAGGTCCTTGGCGGTGCCGTGCTCCACCTCGGCCTCTTCGACCAGCTCCATCTTGTCCTCGGGCAGGTTTTCGCGCAGCCAGGGATAGAAGATCTCCTCTTCCACCTGGGCGTGGACGGTGAGCTCATCGCAGATCGTCTCGGCGAGGGTTTGGCGGGCATCCTCATCGCCTGCCTTCTCCGCTTCGTACTTCTTGAACAACTGTTCCACCTTGCGGTGGTCGCTCATCAACAGCTCGAGCGCGAGGGGTTGGGACTTTGAGGTCCCGCTTTTGGACTTTGCCATGGAGTGTGCTCCTGGTCATGGGTGGGAAAATACAACCCGGGCGCCGTCGCAAGACGCATGCCATCGTTTCCGGGGGTGTCCTTGAGGCGGACGGGGGTACGTCGGACTACTGGGCGTGGCAAGAGTTGCCTTCGGCGGCAAGGCTTTCCCGAAATCAGGAGTCTCGTTTCGCACCGGGGCGCATCGCCGGGGCGTTGCTGCGCAACAGGACGCTGATGTGCCCATCGCCCTCGATGCGCGCCGAGCTCACCCCGCGCGCGGAGTCGATGCCATGCTGGCGCAGCTGCGACAATAGCTCCTCCTCGCTGATCTGCTCGCGTGCGAGGTTGCGATGGATGATCTTGCCATCGCGGATCACCACGACCGGTTTCGCCGCCAGCAATAAAGCCTCGGTGAGGGATTCGTACCTTCCGCCCATTCCGTTCTGGACCGCGTCGGCGATCAGGACGACCAGCAGCAGGTCGGAGGGTCCCATCCCGCCGATCGTGCGCCGTGGCATGAAGCGCATCGCCAGGAAGAGCGCGAGGTAGATCACCGTGCCGCGTACGACGATCTCGGCGAGCGAGCCCGAGGGGATGAAAAGCGCCTGCCAGTCGAGGTCGAGCATGGCCGTGCCAGCCGTTGTGGCACGAGTGTTGCATTCCAAGCACAGGCCCCGAAAAAATCCAAGGATCCACGATGAAGATGAATCAGAGCGCAACCCTTCTCCTCGCCTCCCTCTTCGCCCTCGCCGCCGCGACCACGGGCTGCGACCGTTCGGGCCCGGGCGAGCCCGAGCCTTCGACCTACACGCGCAACGGTCCCGAGCAGCCCCCGGCGCCGGCCTCACCGCGTGCCGCGGCCCCGGCCGGCGCGCAGGGCGCCGGCGCCCCTCCCACCCTCGCCACGGCGGCACCCCGCGATACGCTCTCCGACACCATGATCACCGGCAAGATCAAGGCGGCGCTCCTGTCCGATCCCGGCATGACGGGCGCCGACGTCTCGGTCAGTACCGACAAGGGCGTGGTGGCCCTCGAGGGAACGGTCAAGTCGCCGGAACAGATGGCCATCGCATCGGCCCACGCCCAGCGCCAGGACGGCGTGATGCGCGTGGACAGCCGCCTCTCTGCGGTCGCGCAGTAGCAATCGGGGACTTTTTTGCCGTGGAAAGATTGCTGCGTTGCGCCGCCGCCCTCTCCGGGGACCCGGTGGTGAGTCGCGCGGGCCATGCCCTGGGCGTGGTCGAGCACGTGATGCTGGACCTCGTGCGCGGCCGGCTGGCGTTCGCGATCGTCGCGCGGGGCGGCGTCCTCGGCATCGGCGAGCGGCTCTACGCCGTGCCGTGGAGCGCGCTCGAACGCGATGCCCTGCGCGATTGTTTCGTGGCCGATGTCGACCCGGCCCGCCTGGATGCCGCACCTTCGTTCGACGCGCGCGCCTGGCCGGTGATGGATGCGGATTGGGCGCTCCGCGTACAGGCGCATTTCGGGAAGGAGGCCTACACCCTGTAGGACTCGGCCGACAGTTTTCGTAAAGGACACGGGGGAAGATGGGTAAATCATTCTTTATCCTTGGCTGCCATGTCGCACGCGTTGATCGTCGACGACGATTCGAATACCCGCGAAGCCCTCGCGGTCCTCGTCGGCTCCGAAGGATTTACCACTGCCCAGGCCGGCAGCGTTGCCGAAGCCCGCATCCAGCTGGTCCGCCAGCGACCCGACGTGGTGCTGATGGACCTGCGCCTGCCCGACGGCAGCGGCATGGAGCTCTTCGACGAGTTCGAAGATCCCGCCTCGATCGAGAAGGTGCTGATCACCGGGCATGCGAGCGTCGAGACCGCGGTCGAGGCTTTGCGCCTGGGGGCGTCCGACTACCTCACCAAGCCCGTCAACCTCCAGCGCCTCAAGTCCGTGCTGTCGCGCGTCCCGCGCACCGGGAAAGTCCGCGCGGAGATCGGCGCGATGCGGGAGGGGGTCCGCCGCGTCGGGCGCTTCGGCAAGCTGATCGGCCGCTCCGCATCGATGCTGGCGCTCTATGACAAGATCGCGCGCGTCGCCCCCACCGAAGCCACGGTGCTCCTGCTCGGCGAATCCGGCACCGGCAAGGAAGTCGTCGCGCGCTCCATCCACGACCTCTCGCGCCGCGACAATCATCCGTTCCTCGCCATCAACTGCGGCGCCATCTCCGCCAACCTGATCGAGAACGAGATCTTTGGCCACGAGCGCGGCAGCTATACCGGTGCCGATCGCCAGCACAAGGGCTACTTCGAGCAGGCCGATGGCGGCACCCTGTTCCTGGACGAGATCACCGAGATGCCGATGGAGCTCCAGGTCCGGCTGCTGCGCGTGCTCGAGACCGGGCAGCTGATGCGCATCGGCACCAGCCGCGCCATCGACACCGACGTGCGCATCATCGCCGCCACCAACCGCGACCCGCGCGAGGCGGTGCGGATCGGCAAGCTGCGCGAGGACCTTTACCACCGGCTCAACGTGTTCCCGCTCCAGCTCACGCCGCTGCGCGACCGCCTCGACGACGTTGAGCTCATGGCGACGCACTTCCTGGAGGAGATGAACCAGGCGAGCGGCACCCGCAAGCAGTTCGCGCCCGGGGCGATGGCGCGGATGAAGCAGCACCCATGGCCCGGCAACGTGCGCGAGCTGAAGAACTACATCCACCGCGTATTCATCATGGCAGGCGACGAAGGTCTGGAGGGACCAACGATGGACATCGAAACCGCACCGATCCGCACCACCACCCACGGCTCCGCGATGGCCGCGGGCCCCGTCATCACGGTGCCCCTGGGCACGCCGCTGTCGGTCGCCGCCAAGGAGCTGATCCTGTCGACGCTCGAGCATTGCGGCGGCGAGCGCAAGCGCACCGCCGAGATGCTGGGGATCTGCACCAAGACGCTCTACAACCGCCTGCGCGAGTACGGCATCCGCGAGGACCAGCAGGCCCGCTCGTCGCTCGGGGACATCTCCCGCGCCCCATGAACGCACGCGCCGCGG
>JBBQBW010000412.1:0-3371 GCA_038318025.1 Burkholderiales bacterium
TCGGTGGTGGTGGAGAACCGCGCCGGAGCCGGCGGCAACATCGCCGCCCAGCACGTGGCCAACGCCGCACCCGACGGATACACCATCCACCTCTCCTCGGTGGGGCCGCTCACGGTGGCGCCGGCGATGGCGAAGAACCTGCCCTACGACGTGAAGCGCGACCTCGCGCCGATCACGATGGGCGCGGTATTTCCCAACGTATTCGTGGTGCACTCCGGGGTTGCGGCGAAGACGCTCGCGGAGTTCGTGGCGCTCGCCAAGTCGAAGCAGGGCGAGCTCACCTATGCCTCCTCCGGCATCGGGGGCGCGGGCCACCTCGCGGGCGAGCTCTTCAAGCAGCGCGCCGCGATCGACCTGATCCACGTGCCGTACAAGGGCGGCGGGCCGGCGATGACCGATCTCATCGGCGGGCGCGTGCACATGTACCCCGCGGTGCCCTCGACCGCGCTGCCGCACATCGAGACCGGCAAGCTGGTGGCGCTCGCCACCACGGGCTCGCGCCGCACGGCAACGATGCCGAACGTGCCCACCGTGGCGGAACTGGGCTTCCCCGGCTTCGAAGCCGTCAACTGGTACGCTTTCGTCACCTCGAGCAAGGTGCCGAAGGACATCGTCGACTTCTGGAACCGCGAGCTGGTGAAGGTGCTGCGCGATCCCGCGGTCGCCGCCGATCTCGCCAAACACGGGCTCGAGCCCGCGCCCGGCACGCGCGAGGAGCTGGCGCGCTACATCAACGCCGAGACCGAGAAGTGGGGCAAGGTGGTCCGCGAGGCGAAGATCACCGCCGAATGACCGAAGCCGAGCTGCGGGCCCTCACCGCGCGCGCGTTCCGCGGGCTCGGGATCGCGCCCGCCGATGCCGAAGATGCCGCGCGCATCCTGGTGCTGGGCGACCTCTTCGGGCACGCGACCCACGGCGTGTCGCGCATCGAGTCCTACGGCGAGCGCCTGGAGCTGGGCGGGATCCGGCGCGACGCCGCGATCGAAGTCCGCGAGGTAGCTCCCGCGATCGCGGTGGTCGAAGGAGCCAACGGCCTCGGGCCCGCGGTGGGAATGCGCGCGCTGCGCGCCGCCATGGAGCGCGCCCGTGCCCTCGGCGTGGGCGTCGCCTTCGCGCGCGGCGGCAACCACTTCGGCGGCATCGCGCCCTACGGCTGGCTCGCCGCCGAGGAAGGCTTCGCCAGCATCATCGGCAGCAACTCCACCACCACCATCGCGCCCACCGGCGGCAGCCAGGCGCGCCTGGGCAACAGCCCGCTCGGCATCGGCATGCCCAATCCCGGCGGGCGCCCGGTCCTCCTCGACATGGCGATGAGCGTCGTTGCGCGCGCGAAGATCCGCGCGGCGTTGAAGCGCGGCACCGAGATTCCGGACACCTGGGCCACCGATGCCGGGGGCAGGCCCACCACCGATCCGAAGGCGGCGCTCGCGGGCTTCCTGCTCCCGATCGGCGGCTACAAGGGTTATGGCCTGGCGCTGATGGTGGACCTCTTCGCCGGGCTCCTCTCGGGGGCCTCGTACCTCACCCACGTGAGGTCCTGGTCCGAGGAGCCCGAGGCGGCGCAGGACCTGGGGCACTTCTTCATCCTGGTCGACGCCACGCGCATGGGCACGCGCGAGTGGCTGGCGGAGCGCATGGCGGACTTCGCCCGCATCCTGCACGAGACGCCGCCCACGGATCCGGCCAATCCCGTAAAGCTGCCCGGCGAGATCGAGCTGGACCGCTTCGAGCGGCAGATGCGGGAGGGGCTCGACATCGACCCCGAGGTGCTGGCGCACCTCCAGCGCTACGCGGCTCGCGCCCCGAGCTAGCGTCCGGTCCCGGTTCCTAGAACTGGTAGCGCCGCAGCCCCCCGTCGACAGGGAACACCGCGCCGGTGATATAGGAAGCCCGCGGCGAGGCGAGGAAGATCGCGAGGTCGGCGAGCTCCTCGGGCTCGCCGTAGCGGCCCACCGGGATCTCGTGCTCCGACTGCCAGGCGCGATACTCGGGCGTGTAGTTGCGCCGGATCTGGTCGCTGAGGATGCGCCCCGGCGGAATGCTGTTCACGGTGATGCCGTGCATGCCCACCTCGCGCGACAGGCCCTTGGCCCACGCATGCACCGCGGCCTTGGCGCAGAAGGCGCCGTTCAACCCCTCGGGCTCGCTCTTGCCGGTGATGTTGATGATGCGGCCCCAGCCGGCAGCCACCATCTGCGGCAGCAGCCGGTGAGTGAGCTGGCGATGGCGTGTGAAGTTGAGCGTGAGCGCCTCGTGCCACTGCGCCTCGGTGCCCTCCATGCCGAAGGCGCGGCTGCCGCCCGCGTTGTTGACGAGGATCGCGACCGGCCCGAGGGAGGCGATGCCGCCCGCGATCGCCTCGATGTAGCCCTCGTCCATCGCGTCGTGCACGACGATCGCCGGGCGCGCACCGCCGAGTGCGGCGACCTCGCCGGCAAGCGACTCGAGCTCGGCGACGCGCCGCCCGGTGATCGCGAGCCGCGCGCCCTCGCGCGCGAGGCCGAGTGCGATGGCGCGCCCGATGCCGGCGCTGGCGCCGGTGACCAGCGCCGCGCGTCCTTCGAGTTGCAGGTCCAGGGGGCTCTCCTCAGTAGACGACCTCGACGTTCTTCTCGTCGAGCCACTGCGCGAGCGAATCGAGCAGCGGCGCCGACACCTTGACGCGCCACGCCTCGGGGAGCCGGATGTCGCACTGCCCCTCTTCGTTGCGGTAGCGGATCGCCACGTGGCACTGGCCGCCCGAGAACTGCGTGAGGACCGCCTTCAGCTTCGCCGCGTCGGCCTGGCCATTCATGTAGAGGCGCAACAGCCGCGCGTGGGCCCCGCGCACCTCGGCGAGATCCATCACCTCCTCGGCGGTGATCCTGAGCCCCCCCGAGAAATCGTCCTGCTGGACCTTGCCGCGCACGATCACCACCTGGTCCTCCTGGATCACCGCACGCTTGGCGTGGAAGAGCTCGCCGAACACCACCACCTCCACGCGGGCGCTGCCGTCGTCGAGGGTCAGCACCGCCATGCGACCGCGCCGCGAGTTGCGCATGGTGACGCCGTAGATCACGCCGGCGAGGGTGGTGGGCTCGTATTGCGGGACCAGGTTGGCTAGCGGCGTGCGCGCGAAGCGGCGCAACTCCTCGCGGTAGGCGTTGAATGGGTGGCCCGAGAGGTAGAAGCCGAGGCTCTGCTTCTCATTCTGCAGGCGCTCGCGCTCGCCCCACATCGCCGCGCGCACCAGCTCGAAGGACTCCGCCGTATCGCTTGGCGCCCCGAAGAGGCTCACCTGCTGCGCGAACTGCTCGGCCTTGTCGGCCGCCTCGATCGCGTTGCCGAGGGATGCAAGGAGTGTCGCGCGGTTGGCGTCGATCGAGTCGAAT
>JBBQBW010000413.1:0-3360 GCA_038318025.1 Burkholderiales bacterium
GAAGACGCTACCGGCTATGCGAAGCTGTTCGGGCTTCTCGGTTCGCCTGGAGAGGTGCTCGTGGCGATGGAGGCCACAGGTCACTACTGGAAGAATCTCTTCGCGGCCCCGGCCGCGCAGGGTTACACGGTGGCGTTGATCAATCCGTTGCGCACTCACCGATTCGCCGCCGAAGATCTCGAGCGCACCAAGACAGACGCCATCGACGCCTTGGGCATCGCCCGCTTCGCGGCTCAGAAGCGTCCGACCCCAACCCGACTTCCCGACTCGGCCACCGAGGGGCTGCGCGAACTGGTGAGGCTGCGCGATCGCCTCGTGCAGGACTTCGGGGACCGAGTTCGCCAGCTCCACCGCATGGTCGACCTCGGCTTCCCCGAATTCACCCGCTACGTGAAGGGCCTCGACAGCGAGTTGGCCAGCAGCATCCTGCACGACTATCCCACCGCCCAAGCCTTCCGCGGCATCTCTGCCAAGCGCCTCGCACAGCTCAAGTACGACGGGCGGCACAAGGTCGGCCCCGAACTCGCGCGCGAACTCAGCGAGGCCGCGCAACACTCCGTCGGCAGCCACCATAGCGAGCCCTACCGCATCCAGGTTCGCCATTTCTGCGAGGATCTCGACACGCTGCGCCGGCGCCTGCGCTCGCTCGACCGTGACATCGATACCAAGCTTGCCGAGCACGAGGTGGGCTCGCTGCTCACCTCGATAGACGGCATCGGCTCCCAGACCGCCGCTCGCCTCATCGCCACGCTGGGAAACCCCGCGGACTTCAGGAGTGCCGCCGCGCTCGCTTCCTACGTTGGGGTCGTACCGGGTCTCAAACATTCCGGCAAAAGCAGGAACCCGCGCGCCGCGCTCACCCCGCTTGGCAACGCAAAGCTCAGGGCCGCGCTCTGGATGCCCACTCTCACGGCGGTGCGCCGCAACGCCTGGCTGCGCGCTCACTACAACGCCCTGCGGGCCCGCGGCAAGCTGCCCAAGGTCGCCCTCATCGCCTGCATGCACAAGCTTCTGTTCGCCGTGTACGCCGTCGCCAGGGATCGTCGCCCCTTCATCAGCAGGCCAGCTGTTCAACCCGCATGAAGAAAAAGCTTGGCGGACGTGACGGTATCTCATTTGCCTTCCACCACGCGCGCGTCGGGCGGGATGCGCAGCACCACTTCCTCACCGCGCTCGTGGGTGCGGCCGTGCTGCACGCTCCAGGTATCGACGTGGACCACGCCCACGGCGGTGCGGACGCGGTAGCCGGTGACGGAACCGCGGAACTCGACGGCTTCGATGGTGCCGGGAATGTCATCCCCGGCGCCGGCTGCGCCGGCAACGGTCGGGGATCCAATCGAAATCTCCTCCCGCCTCACCACCCGGAACCTCCCCTCCCCCGCGGGAATCAGGTTCGCGCTGCCCAGAAAATCCGCCGCGTAGCCATTCGCAGGCCGCGCGTAGATCTCCGCCGGCGACCCCATCTGCACGATGCGCCCGCGATCCATCACCGCGACCACGTCGGACATCGCCAGCGCCTCCTCCTGGTCGTGGGTGACGAACACCGTGGTGACCTTCGACTCGAGCTGCAGCTCGCGCACCATGGCGCGCAATTCCACCCGCAGCTTCACGTCGAGCGCCGCGAGGGGCTCGTCGAGCAGCAGCAGCTCGGGGTTGATCACCAGGGCGCGCGCCATCGCCACGCGCTGCCGCTGTCCACCGGAG
This sequence comes from Burkholderiales bacterium, assembly GCA_038318025.1. GTDB lineage: Bacteria > Pseudomonadota > Gammaproteobacteria > Burkholderiales > Usitatibacteraceae > Usitatibacter. The sequence continues at coordinate 1,705 of JBBQBW010000413.1, forward strand.
AGCTTTGCGGGGGACCGGTCCGCGAAGGCACCCAGGCCCACGCGCTCCAGCATCGCCATGGCGCGCGCCTTCGCCTCGTTCGCCGCCACGCCCCGCGCCTGCAGCCCGTACATCACGTTGGCGAGCGAGGATCGGTCGGGGAAGAGCGCGTAGTCCTGGAACACCATTCCCACGCCGCGCTTGTGCACCGGCAGCGCCGTGACATCGCGCTCGCCGAACCACACGCGCCCGGCATCGGGGACCACGAATCCGGCGAGCATCCGCAGCAGCGTGGTCTTGCCGCAACCCGAGGGTCCGAGGAGGGTGAAGAAGCGCCCGGAGGGAATCTCGAGGTCGAGGTCCGTGAAAAGGGGCAGGCCGTCGTAGCGCTGGGTGACGCGGTCGAAGCGGATTCGCATGCCCGCATTATCGCCGACGCCCGAGCGCGCCGTAATGGACTATGCTTTCAGATCCGCGGTGAGATCACCGCCCCTGGAGACACACATGTCATCGAACATCGATTCCGCGACCACGCAACTCCTGGAAGATTTCGACAAGGTGGTTCGGGATTCCGAATCCCTGCTGCGCTCACTCGCGAACGTAAGCGGCGAGAAGGCCGTGGCGCTGCGCGACACGGTCGAGGCGAACCTCAACGTCGCCAAGGCGCGGCTGGCCGACCTGCATGGCGCCGCGAGGCAGAAGGCGTCCTACGCCGCGAAGGAGGCCGACGCCTACGTGCACGAGAATCCGTGGACTTCGGTCGCAGTGGCCGCCGCCCTGGGCGTCATCATCGGACTGGTCATCAGCACCCCGCGCCGCTAGCGATGGATACCCCGGCCGAGGCCGAGGACCGCCCGCCCCGGGGCACGATCCGCGGCGCCGCCGGCACGCTGGTGGAGCTTCTCGGCACGCGGGTGGAGCTCTTCGGCGTGGAGCTGCGCGAGGAAACGCGGTACCTGCAGGAGATGCTGGTGCGCGGCTTCATCGCGGCCCTCCTCCTCGGCTGCGCCCTGGTGATGGCGGGCGTGGCGGTGGTGGTGGCGTTCTGGGACACCCACCGGATGCTCGCCGCCTGCGGCGTGACGCTCCTCTACGCCGCCGGAGGCGTAATCCTGTTCCTGGGCATGCGCTCCTCGTTCCGCGAGCGCCCCGCCGCGTTCAGGGCCACCGTCGACGAGTTCCAGGCGGACCTGGGGACGCTTCGCCGCCGTGAAGAAGAAGAGGAGGCGCGATGAGCGCGCAACCCGACGATCTCGCCGTGCGCAAGCAGCTGCTGGTGGCGAAGTCCGCGATCCTGCGGGCGCAGCTGCGCTCCGAAGTCACGTCGCTGCGAGCCCGCACCTTCGTGGGGCTGCCGGTGGCGGGGCTTCTCTCCTTCTTTGCCGCCCGCTCCGGGCGATCGAGCGGCGTCGGCTGGCTCGCGAAGGCAGGGAGCATCCTCGCCATCGTGAGGACGGTGATGGCGCTGGTGGCGCGGTTCAGGAAATAGCGACCCTCTCCCCGGCCCTCTCCCAAGGGAGAGGGAGAATTTCCGCTCCCCGGCCCCCTCCCAAGGGAGAGGGAGAATTTCCGCTCCCCGGCCCCCTCCCAAGGGAGAGGGAGAATTTCCGCTCCCCGGCCCCCTCCCAAGGGAGAGGGAGAGCTTTTCCCCCTCCCTTGGGAGGGGGCAGGGGGAGG
>JBBQBW010000414.1:0-3359 GCA_038318025.1 Burkholderiales bacterium
CGCGCGGCCCAGAAAAGCGGGCCGCCCTCATGGCGTGGGAAGCCGTAGCCGTTCACCAGCACCAGGTCCACGTCCGAGGCGCGCATCGCCACACCCTCGTCGAGCAGATGCGCCGCCTCGTTGGCCATGGTGGCGAGCGCCCGCCAGCGGATCTCCTCGGCGCTGAAGGCGCGGCGCTGGATGCCCTTGGCGGCCGAGGCCTTCTCCACCAGTGCCGTCACTTCCGGATCGGGTTGTCCGCGGCGCGCGCCCTCGGCGTAGCGGTACCAGCCGGCCCCGGTCTTCTGCCCGAAGCGCTTCAGCTCGCAGAGCTGGTCGGAGACCTCGAAGTAGCGCGCGCGCGGGTCGCGCGTGGCGTCGAGCCGGCGGCGGTTGCGGAATGCGATGTCGAGGCCGGCCAGGTCCGAGACCGCGAACGGCCCCATGGCGAAGCCGAAGCCCTCGATGGCGGCGTCCACCTCCTGGGGCAAGGCGCCATCCTCCACCATGAAGTCGGTCTGCTGGCGGTAGGCGCCCCAGATGCGGTTGCCGATGAAGCCGTCGCCCACGCGCGCCACCACCGGCAGCTTGCGGATTTTCTTCGCCACCGCCATCGCCGTGGCGAGTGCCTCGAGCGCGGTCTTCTCCCCGCGCACCACCTCGAGAAGCCGCATCACGTTCGCGGGACTGAAGAAGTGCAGGCCCAGGACGTCTTCGGGGCGCTGTGTCGCAGCGGCGATCTCGTCCACGTCGAGGTACGACGTGTTGGTGGCAAGGAGCGCGCCGGGCTTCGCGATCGCGTCGAGCCTGGCGAACAGCTCCTTCTTGATCGCCATGTCCTCGAACACCGCCTCGATCACGAGGTCGGCGTCCTTCGCGCTCGCGAGCTCGGTGGAGGGCGCGAGGCGCGCGATGCGCCGCTCCAGCTCCGTGGCGTCGAACTTTCCCGCACCCACTCCGCGCTCGTATTCCTTGCGGATGCGTGCCATGCCGCGCTCGAGGGCGGCACCGTCGGCTTCCACGAGCGTGACCGGCAGCCCCGCCTCGATGAAACACATGGCGATGCCCGCGCCCATGGTGCCGGCGCCGATCACGGCCACGCGCTGAACCTCGCGCGCCTTCGCACCCTCGATGCCCGGCACCTTGGCCGCCTCGCGCTCGGCGAAGAACAGATGGCGCAGGGCCGCCGCTTCGGGCCCGTTGCGCAGCTCCTGGAAGATCTCCCGCTCGCGCACCATCGCCGCGGCGTAGGGCAGCTCCGCGGAGAGCTTCACCGCGTCGATGGCGGCCTGCACTTGCGGTCGCTTGCGTCCGGCCTTGAGCGCCGCCTGGGCGGCAGCCTCGATGGCGCCCGCGTCCTCCGCCGGAACCGGCAGGTCGCGCAGACGGCGCTTGGCGCCCATCCCCGCGGCATGGGCCACGGCGCTGGCGCGCAGGTCGCCCTGTACCACGGCGTCGATGAGCCCCATCGCGAGCGCCTTGTCGGCGGAGAAGCGCTTCGCGGCGCAGATCATCTCGATCGCCGCGATCCGGCCCACCAGGCGCGGCACATGCTGCGTGCCGCCGGCGCCGGGGATGATGCCGAGCGAGACCTCGGGCAGGCCCACGATCGTGCCGGGGGCGGCCACGCGCGCGTCGCACCCGAGCGCCAGCTCGAAGCCGCCGCCCAGCGCCGCACCGTGCAGCGCGGCGACGAAGGGCTTGGACGAGGCGGCGATGGCATCGAGCACGCGGGGGAGCTGCGGCTCCTGGAGGGGCTTGCCGAACTCGCGGATGTCGGCGCCGGCGACGAAGGTGGTCCCCGCGCCGATCACGACCGCGGCGGCGATGGCCGGATCGCGATCGATCTCGCCCACCGCGTCGAGGAGGCCCTGGCGCACCGCGTGGGAGGCCGCGTTCACCGGCGGGTTGTCGATCACCACCACCGCCACGGCGCCGACGCGTTCGATCGCGACCGCCGCCATCACGCCACCGTCACCAGGGCATCGACGGCGAGGATGCCCTGCCCTTGCTCCAGCACCATCACGGGATTCAGCTCCGCTTCCACGATCATCGGGTGGGTCTCCAGGGCCAGTCGCGAGAGCGCCATTATGGCCTCGGCCAGCGCCGCGAGGTCGCCCGCGGGGCGGCCGCGGTAGCCGGCGAGCGCTGCGAACGCCTTCACCTCGCCGACCATCTCGCGCGCCGTCGCGAGGTCCACGGGCGCGAGGCGCAGGCTCCGGGCGAGGCCCTGATCGGGTTTCGCCGGGACGCCCGGGTCAGCCCGCTGGTGATGGTGGCGGCCGGGGACGTCGGCGAACGCGCGCTGCTCTTCAGATGAGTTGGAAGTTCACGGTTTCTTTCTACCGTCTCCAACGGAACGCAGATGGTCGCAGATGGCCGCAGATGGGATAGGCAAGTGGGAAGAGAAAAACAGGGGGCGTATCAGTATTCTTGTGTGCGAGGCCTGGGCTCACAGTGGAAACTCGTTGAAGACGCGCAGCCAGAACTTCGCCCCTCGCTCTCCACATGCCCAGCACCTCCTTGTGGCCGTTCCGATCGATGCCCAGCACCCGCGCCGACAGCCGCCTCCGTGCGCAGCAACTCGTCCGAAAACGGTCCCTTGGGCTTGCGCTTCCTCGACGTCTCGGGTGCGGAATCGTCGGTCATCTCTCGGCTCCTTTAGCGTCATGATGACCTCGCGCACAAAATTCCGGATACGCCAAAACAGGCTGCCGGGGGGAGAGATGCGCCCCGACCGTACGACGGCTCGCTCCCACCCATATCCTGATCTGCGACCATCTGCGTTCCATCTGCGACCATCTGCGTTCCTGCAGTAATCACTCAGCGGAAGCCGAGGCCTTGCCGTGCCGCCGCTTGTACCAGTGGGGCCGCTCGACGGGAATCATCGACGCCGCGGCGGGCTCCCGCTCCGCCTCGAGCCGACGAAACAGATCCGTCGCGAAATCCACGAACATCCGCACCCGCGGCGTGCGGCGCTGGTGCGAACGGTAGAGGAGCGTGATCGGCGGCGATTGCTTGGTCTCCCAATCGAGCAGCACCGGCACCAATTGCCCGCTGCGCAGCGGCTCGCGCACCGTGAGGTCGGTGAAGCGCGCCACCCCCACGCCGGCGATGGCGGCATCCATGATCACGTCGCGGTGGGTGCTCACCAGCCAGCCGCTCACGGCGGCGGCCTCGCGCTTGCCGCCGCGCTCGTACTCCCAATGGTCGAGCATCGTCCCCTCCTGGTCGCGAAAGAGGAGGCAAGCGTGGCGCTCCAGCTCCTTCGGCCGCTGGGGCACGCCGTGGGCTGCCCAGTAGGCTGGGGAGGCGCAGATCAGGAGCCGCGTGGTGGCGATGCGGCGGTGCACCAGGCCGGGGTGCTCGGGCCAGCCGTA
>JBBQBW010000415.1:0-3359 GCA_038318025.1 Burkholderiales bacterium
GTGGCGATGCACCCCGGAAGATCGGGAACGTACGCCGAGTAATTTGCCCCAGCCTTCTCGATGACGATGGCGTAACGCATGATCGGCCTCATTTCCTTAGCCCGGACTGCTTCATGATGCTGTTTAGTGTACCCGGAGCAATGTTGTCGCTTGGCTTGCCGTGTACGGTGACGCGCCCAGGCTTGGTTGGATGCCTGAGCTGGCGATGGCTGCCGCGCATCGTGACCTGTACCCAGCCATCATCGGCAAGCATGCGGAGAATTTCGCTGACCTTCAGAGGCATGGCTGGTTAACGCCGCCTCATCGTTCGCGATGACGCCTCTTTCGCGCTTGAAGGATCCCGCGGAAGCCCGCGCCACGTAGTACGACCGCGCACCGTTGTGATACAGCTTCTGTTGGTCTTGCGCCTTCATCGGCTCGTGGGTCTCAGCGCCGAGGCTAGCGGCCGATCAGGCGTGGCGCCGTGTCTTCCAGCCGCACGTTGAGAACGTACTGCTCGTCTCCAACCGTGAAGCGCAGCCGGCGCTGCGGTGAATTGTTCCCCCGGCTCACGAAGCCGCAATCGAGGCTTTCCACGGCATGGCGCTCCTTGAGCATCACCGCGTCCTCCTTGCCGCAGTCGAGTTGCGCTCCGACACGAGCCACCTGCACTGCGGCGTCGTAGTGGTCGGGGCGATTGGCCTTCAGCCGCTCGAGGGCCCCCGGCTTGCTGAGGTCGGTTGCGGCGAGGGCCGGCGTGGCGGCAACAGGAGGGCGGCGATGGCGAGGGGTCTCTTCATGGGCTCTCCCGCGCAATGTCCGATAATGCGACGATTCTGAATCGGGGCCTCGAGGTGGTCAACCAGCTTCCTGCATCCCACGCCGGATGAAGATCGTCGTCACCGGATCGACCGGCCGCGTCGGGCGCGCGATCCATGCGCGGCTCGCGCGCGAGCACGAAGTGGTCGGCTTCGACGAGAAGCCCTCCCCGACTACCGACGTGGTTGCGCGGCTGCAGGACGTCGTCGCCCTCGGGCGGGTGGTTCAGGGCGCCGATGCGGTCGTGCACGTGGCGGCCCTCCACGCCCCCCACGTCGGCATCCGCTCCGACTCCGACTTCGAGCGCATCAACGTCGAGGCCACGGGGGCGCTCGCGCGGATCGCAATCGCCGCCAAGGTCCGCCGCTTCGTCTTCACCAGCACCACCGCGCTCTATGGCTCGGGGGGCATCGAAGCCGCCGAGTGGGTCGACGAGGACACGGTGCCGCGCCCGAAGACCATCTACCACCGCACCAAGATCGCGGCCGAAGGGCTCCTCGAGAGCGCCGCGAACGAAAACGGCCTCGCCATCACGGCACTACGCATGTCGCGCTGCTTTCCGGAGCCTGCGCCCCTCATGGCCGCCTACCGCCTGCACCGCGGGGTCGATGCCCGCGACGTGGCCGAGGCGCATGCCCTGGCACTCGCTTGGGAAGGGCCGGGATTCCGCCGCTTCGTGATCTCCGGAGCCACGCCGTTCCGGCGCGAGGACGCCGAGGGTCTCTGCACCCGCGCGCCCGAGGTGCTGGCGCAGCGCGCACCCGAGCTCGTGGCTGCGTTCGTCGCACGCGGCTGGAAGCTCCCCGCGGCCATCGACCGCGTCTACGACCCGGCCCGTGCACGCGCCGGTCTCGGCTGGACGCCGCGGTTCGGCTTCGAGGAAGTCTTGGGAGAGCTCGAGCGCGGCTCACCCGAGGTGCTGCAAGGTTAAGCCGCCCACCCCCGCTCCACCTCGGCGCGGGCGGCGGCGCGATCCGAAGCGGGCCGGAACGAGCGATCGACCGCGGCCAGCATCATGGTGCGCAACTGCGCCATCGACATCCCGGCGCGCCGATGCAGCGCCTCGAGCTCCTCGCTGAGTGTCACGCTCGACATCAAGCGGTTGTCGGTGTTGCAGGAGACCGAGAGCCCGGCCGCCACCATCTCGCGGATCGGATGGTCCTCGATCGACCTGGCATTGCCGGTGTGGATGTTGCTCGACGGGCAGACCTCGAAGTGCAGCTCGCGCTCGAACGCCTCGTCGGCCCAGTCGCGGTCCTGGACGACGCGGATGCCGTGGCCGATGCGCGTGGCGCCCAGTGCTGCAGCCTCGAACACGCGGAAACCCTCGTCGGACTCGCCCGCGTGGCAAGTGAGGCCAAGCGCCGCCTCCCGTGCGATCGCCATCGACTCGGCGTGGTCGCCCGGCGGGAAATACCGCTCGGCGCCCGCGAGGTCGAAGCCCACGACGCCCTGGTCCCGGTAGCGCACGGCAAGGCGCGCGGCGCGGATCGTGTCGGCGGTGTTGTCGGTGCGCATCCCGCAAACGATGAGCCCGGATCGCAGCGAGCTGCGCTTCAGTCCCGCCAGGATCGCTTCGACAACGGCCTCGCCCGCCATGCCGCCCGGCTCCATCAAGAGCGGCGCGATGCGGAATTCGGCGAGCACGCAGCCGTCGGCACGGGCGTCCTCGGCAGCCTCGAAGGCCACCCGCTCGCACGCCTCCTCGCTCGCCATGGCGGCAACCGTGATGGCGAAGCCCTCGAGGTAGCGCTCGAGGCTGCCGGAATCCGCGTTGGCGTGCATCCAGGCCGCGAGCGTGGCGGCATCGGAGGCGGGGACGGGAACGGCCCGGGCGACACAGAGCTCCAGCAGGGTCTGGGACCGCAGCCCCCCGTCGAGATGCTCGTGCAGCAGAGCCTTGGGGAGGGCGCGGAAATCCGGCCCGGTGGGGGTTTTTTCAGGTGTCTGCATCTTGAGTTTTTACCCGTTTTGGCCCATCGTGGCAAACGTTTGCGCGGGCCTCCTTCCGGGCCCCACCCTGCAAGGAGAAGAACCCCGATGAAACGTCCCGCCCGCCTGGGCTTAGCCGCCCTTGCGCTCGCCCTCTCCCCGTTCGCCTCGGCCGACCCGGCGATCATCTACGACATGGGCGGCAAGTTCGACAAGTCCTTCAACGAGGCCGCCTTCCGCGGGCTCGAGAAATACAAGAAAGAGACCGGCAAGTCGGTCCTCGAATACGAAATCGCCAACGAGACCCAGCGTGAGCAGGCGATGCGCCGCATGGCCGAGCGGGGCGCCAACCCCATCATCGCCATCGGTTTCAGCCAGCAGGGCGCGGTCGAGAAGGTGGCGAAGGAATTCCCCAAGGTCAGCTTCACGATCGTCGACCAGGTGGTGAAACTTCCCAACGTCCAGTCGGTGTTGTTCAAGGAGCACGAGGGCAGCTTCCTCGTGGGCATGCTCGCGGCGCTCACCAGCAAAACCGGCAAGGTGGGCTTCATCGGTGGCATGGATATCCCCCTCATCCGCAAATTCCAGTGCGGCTACGAACAGGGGGTGAAATACGCGAACCCGAAAGC
>JBBQBW010000416.1:0-3352 GCA_038318025.1 Burkholderiales bacterium
GCTCCCTCTCCCTTGGGAGAGGGCCGGGGTGAGGGTCGCATGGCTCCCTCTCCCTTGGGAGAGGGCCGGGGTGAGGGTCGCATGGCTCCCTCTCCCTTGGGAGAGGGCCGGGGTGAGGGTCAGCGCCCGCCGAAAGCGGAAGTGCCCACGCCCGCCCCGGTGCCAGTCGTGCCGCTGCCACCACTGCCCGAGCCCACGCTGCTCGAACGTGTCGTGGCACCCCGCATCGAGCGCCAGCTCGCCGAGCCGCCGCCGATGCCCGCGCCGGTGATGCCGCCCGAACCGGTGGCTGTGCCCACGCCGCCGCCGGTACCCGCGCCGCCCCGCGTGGAGACGCGCGCCCTGCCCGCCGCACCCGCGGCTGCGCCCGTGGCGCCCGCCGCTCCCGCGCCCGCCGCTCCCGCGCCCTCCGCGCCTTCAGCGCCCACCCGCGCGCCGGAGACCACCCGCGTCGAGCCCGCGCCCGTCACCCCTCCCGCCGTGCGCGAGGCGCCGGCGCGCATCGAGCCGCGCGGGCCGGCCGCCGCGCCACTGGGGGATCCGCTCGGCTCGCACGACCCGTTCAAGCGCTCCGGTCCGCCGCCCTCCTCCACCTACGATCCCACCGCGCCCGCGCCCGCCATCGACCTGGACGCGGCCCGCCGCCGCGCGGGGGAGATCGCCAGGCAGGGCACCGGCAACAAGGCGCCGCTCGCGTTCCCGATGCCGCCGGTGCCGCAGAAGAAATCGAAGATGGAGCAGGCGATCGAGAACGCGAGAAAACCCGACTGCCGGGAGGCGTACAAGAGTCTGGGGCTCGCGGCGGTGGTGCCGCTCATCGCCAACGAATTCGGCGAAGGCAATTGCCGGTGGTGACTAATCAGTCAGGCCACGGGCTGCGGTTGCTGGTAAGTCCCAATCGACCGCAACCTGTACAGCCTGTACAGTAGCAACAATGAAATACAGCCGAAAAGTGGACACCAAGGGCGTGGAGGAGGCCCGCAAGACACTGCCCGCCATACTGGACGCGGCGGCGCAGGGGCGCGTTACGATCATTACCCGGCACGGCAATCCCGTGGCCGCCGTGGTTCCGGCGGGGGATGCCGCCGCGGCGAGGCCGGCTTCCCTCCTGGCTCTCGCCGGAAGCGGCAAGGGCCTGTGGGGCCGCGATTCGTCGAAAACCGTGTCCCGGCTCCGCGACGAGTGGAGCCGCTAGACCTTGCATCGATCGCGGTCGGCGCGCGCCTCCTGGTCGACACGGCGCCCATCATCTATGTGCTCGAGTCCCACCCTCGCCTGGCGTCCCGCTTCGAGCCGGTTTTCACGCTGCACGAGCAGGGTCGGGTGGCGCTGGCGGTGACCTCGGTGAGCTTGGCCGAAGTGCTGACGGGGCCCCTTGCCGCGGGCGAAGAGTCCCTCGCAAGGCGCTATAGAGCGGTGCTCGAATCCTGGCGGGTCGTCGATCTCACCGCCGACATCGCGGAGCAGGCGGCGCGGCTGCGCGGCAGGTACCGGCTGAAGCTACCCGATGCGGTCCAGCTCGCCAGCGCCCTCGTCATCAATGCCGACGCCCTCGTCACGCACGACCGGGATTTCGGCAAGGTGCGAGGCATGCGCATCATCACGTAAGGCCTGTGTATCCGGGAGCGGGCTTAACGGTACAGCGCCGCCGCCCGCCCCGGCACGCGATCGGGTTCCACGCCCGGACCTGCGGACCTCGCTGCACCGGAATTGCGGCCCGCACCGGAGTCGCGTCCCTCACCGTCCAGCGTTTGTCTCGGGGCGCAGCTCCCACGTGCAGTTGTTTCCCGAAGGTCGCGCGGGCGTTCCATTTTCAGGCGTAGAGGGCGGCCACGGCGCGGGCGCGATCGCGCACCGCGTCGCGCAGGGCCTTGGGAGCGACCACCTCGACTTCCGCGCCCAGGCGCAGGATGTCGTCGGCCAGCTCCGCCTCGGAGCTGAACGGCAGCTCGAGGACGTACGCGCCATCGGCCTCCCATTTGCCGCGCTGCTTCGGGTGCCACTCCTCCATCGAGGCGTAGCGCGCGCGGGCGGAAGTGAAGCGCAGCCGCGCCCACTGCACCTTGCCGCCGGAGAAGATGCCGTAGCCATTGCCCAGGGCGGCATCCAGCTCCGCCATCGGCACCTCCTTCACCTTGCCGGCCACCATCGACACCTCGCGCATCGCGTCGAGGGAGAAGCTGCGCGTGTCGTTGCGCAGGTGGCACCAGCCGTCGAGGTACCAGTTCTCGCGGTAGTGCACCAGGCGCTGGGGCGAGACCTCGCGCTCGGTGACCTCGTCGCGCATGCGATTCCAATAGCCGAGCTTGAGGCGCTGGCGATTCAAGACCGCCGCGGCCACCAGCTCGAAATTCTTGGGCTCGTGGCGGCGCGCGCCGATGGGCATCACGTGGATGCGGCGGCGCACCTCGTCGGTGGTGCGGTCGCCGGTGGTGAGGAGCGCCTCGAGCCGCGCCTTGATCGGATCGAGGTGCGCGCCGAGGAGCGACGGCCCGAGGCTTTCCAGCAAGTGATGCATGGTGAGGAGCGCCTGCGCCTCCCGCGGGCTGAACCAGAGGCCCGGAAGCTCGTAGCGCAGGGCCAGCGGGTCGGGCTGCACGAAGCGGTAGCCCCCGGCATCGCGGTCGTACTCGATCGGGGCGTGGTGCCGATCCTTCATGTACTCGAGGTCGCGCTTGAAGGTGGCGAGCGAGACTTCCAGCTCCTCCATGAACTCACGGGTGGTGACCATGCCCCGCTCGCGCAGCAGGTGGTCGATCTTGTAGAAGCGTTCGGTGCGGTCCATCGATAGGCCCATGGTTGGACGATGACAGCGGGCAGGCTCACGCGGTGAGCCACCCAGCCCCAATGATAGCGCGGCCGACACACCCAAGGGAGAGAGTCCGATGACCCGCAAGCGCTGGAAATACCTCGAGCTGCCCATTTTCGCGGCGCTGGGGTTTACGATCCCGAAATGCTCCGCGTCAAAAGCGTCAAGAGCCCCATCGACAAGGAAGAGGACGGCTTTCGCATCCTCGCCACGCGCTTCCGTGGCCGCGGCCTGCCTGCCGACCGCTACGACGCCTGGGTCGCCTCCCTGGGCCCGAGCGAGGAACTGCTCGCGCGCTACCTGGCGGGCGACCTCACCTGGGCCGCGTTCGGCCGTGAGTATGTCCGCGAGCTCCGCACCCCGAGCGCGGTGGACGAGGGCAACCCCACCATCCGCAACCACGGCCAGAAGTTCACGCTGCGCCTCATCAAGGCGCTCGCCGAGAAACAGGACGTGACGCTGCTCTGCCACTGCGCGGAGGAATCGACGAAGTGCCATCGTTTCCTCCTGCAGCGGGAGATCCTGCGGTCGCAGCCTGCGGCA
>JBBQBW010000417.1:0-3345 GCA_038318025.1 Burkholderiales bacterium
TGTACAACACCGACCGGCGCCTGGCCGTGGTGGCCAACACCGGCGTCTTGCTGCAGCCCACGACACTTGCTCAGTTCAAGGCGCGCAGCGTGGCGCTGGCGCCGCAACTGTTCTCGCATTCCGACATGCAATCCCACGGCCAGACCCTGCGTCCCGACGAGCCGGCGGACAGTGGTTGGGGCGGGCGCGTGGCCGGCCTGTTCCGCAGCGCTTCGACGGGCAGCATCCCGGTGTCGATCGGGGTGGGCGGGGGCGCAATCTTCCTCAAGGGCGACCAGGTGTTCTCGTACCAGGTCGCGCCGATGAAGTATCGCAACGGCGCGCTGGATCCGACGTACCGCATCGCGCACCCGCCGCGCGCCGACATCGACTACAACTGGACCGGTTCCAGCCCCCAGGCGCTGTTCGAGTCCAATGCGAGGCTGCCGCGCGCCAACCTGCTCGAGGAGCAGTACGCCACGGTGACCGAGAGCGCCCTGGACATGGGGCAGTTCGTCTCGGGGTCGCTCTACAACGTGACCACGGTGAACGGCGCCGCCAACTACTCGCTCAAGAACCCGGTGGCGGGCACCTGGCCCACGGGGAACCGCCTCGCGGCGCAACTGCATTCGGTCGCGGCGATGATCGCGGCGCGCCAGGCGCTCGGCGTCTCGCGCCAGGTGTTCTTCGTCTCCCTCGGGGGATTCGACAACCACGGCGACCAGTTCGGGCGCGACGCCGACACCAAGACGCTCCTCGCCGGCAAGCACTTCGACCTGCTGCGGACCCTCGACCAGGCGCTGCGCGTGTTCCACGACGCGACGGTCGCCATGGGCGTGGCGAACCAGGTGACCACGATGACCATGAGCGACTTCGGCCGCACGCTCAAGTCCAACGGCCAGGGCTCGGACCACGGCTGGGGCTCGCACCAGCTGGTGATGGGCGGCGCGGTGAACGGCGGGCGCATCCTCGGTGAGATGCCGGCCGTGGCGCTCAACACCTCGACCGACGTGGGCGAGGGGCGCCTGCTGCCGACGACGGCATCGGAGACCTTCGCCGCCTCCTGCGCCCAGTGGTTCGGCGCCACCAACGGCGAGCTGGACACCCTCTTCCCGAACCTGGCGCGCTTCCCCACGCGCACGCTGCCGATCTTCACCTAGGAAGTTCCGCGGCGTGCAGTCACATCTGGCGGAAGAGGTGCAAGTAGCTGCGGCTCACCGGCAGCACTTCGCCGCGGCCCCGCAGGTGGATCTGGGCGGTCTCGTTCGCGCCGCGCGTCACGTGGCTGATGGAGGAGCGGTTCACGACGACCCCGCGATGCACCTGCACGAAGCGCGCGGGATCGAGCTGCTCGGTGAGCTCCTTCAGCGGCGTGCGGATCAGCGCCTCGCCGGGCGCTTCGCCGTCGCCGCGCCACGCGACCACGGTGTACTTCTCGTCGGAGCGGAGGAAGTCGATCTCCTCCACCGGAATCACGCGCAAGGTCGTGCCCACGGACGCGTGGATCCAGCGCAGCGTGGGGGGTGCCGCCTTCTGCCCGAGGCGCGCGGCCAGTTGCTCGAGCAGCGCTTCGGCGCCCGTCGCGGGCTCGGCCGCCGCCAGGCGGGCCTTGAGCCGCCCGACGGTGTCGGCGAGGCGGCCAGATTCCAGCGGCTTCACCAGGTAGTCGATCGCCTCCTGCTCGAAGGCCTGCAGCGCGTACTGGTCGAATGCGGTGACGAACACCAGGTGAGCACGCCGCCCGATGCGCCGGGCCGCGTCCACGCCCGACAGGCCGGGCATGTGCACGTCGAGGAAGCAGACATCGGGTACCCGGGATTCGAACAGCTCCACGGCCTCGCGCCCGTTGCGCGCCTGGCCCACCACTTCCAGCTCCGGCCACGCGGCCTCGAGCATGCGCGCGAGCGACTGGCGCAGCAGCGGCTCGTCGTCGGCGATGAGCGCCGTGGGAATTTTGCGGCTCATGGGGAGATGCGCTGCGCGGGAAAGTCCACCTCGACGCACGCGCCGCGCGGCACGATGGCGAATAGGGTCAACCGCGCGTCGCCGCCGAACAGCAGCTCGAGGCGCTCGCGCAGGCTCGCGAGCCCCGTGCCCAGGCCGACGCCGGTGGCGCCCAGGCCGATGCCGTCGTCGCGCACCTGGGCGCGGCAACGGCCATCGCGCGCCTCGACGCGCACCTCGATCCGGCCGCCTTCCTCGCTGGGGTCGATGCCGTGGCGCACCGCGTTCTCCACCAGGGTGAGGAGGGTGGCGGGCGGACAGCGCAGCTCGAGTGCCTCCGGGTCGACCTGCAGCTCGAACCGCAGGCGGTCCGGCATGCGCAGCTGCATCAGCTCGAGGTAGGAGCGCACCAGCTGCACCTCCTGCCCCAGCGTCGTGACCGTCTCGTTCAGCCGCGGCACCACGCCGCGCAGGTAGGTGATGAGGCTGTCCAGCACTCGCGAGGCCTGGGGAGAGCCGGAGTCGACCAGCTCGCGTACGTTGGCGAGCGTGTTGAACAGGAAGTGGGGCTCCACCTGCGCCTGCAGCAGTCGCAGTCGCGAATCGAGCGCCTTGCGCGCGAGCTCGCTCCTCTCCAGCTCGAAGGTGAGGGCCTGCTGCCGCGCGAAGGCGTCACGCTGCCGCACCATCGCGCCGAGCACGACCCACGGCGCGAACAGGATCGCCGCGAAGGCGAGCGAGAGGTAGCCCACCAGCCGAGCCTCGTTCTGGGCGAGCTGGGGATTGCCGCCCAGGGTGATCCAGTAGGCCGCGTAGGCGCCGAACGGAACCACCGCCACGACCCCGACCAGCTGCGCGGCCCACCGCGGCAGCCAGCGGGGCATGTTGCGCGGCCAGCCTTCCAGGATCACGAAGGCGAGCAGCGCGGACATGCCCACGATCATCGCGCGCAGCACCACGACATAGGCGGGAAGGATCGACGAGAGGCTGAGCACCAAGCCCACCAGCGCCGCGGTCCCGAGCGTGAATCCGACGCGGTGCCATCCCGGGGGTTTGGGGGAACGGGCGGGTTGGGACGGGGGAGGGGAGGCGGCGACCATGTAGCGGGAGCGGGGTTCGGGGTGCGTGCAGTATCGCGCGCCGTTGCTTCCCGCGGGAGCGCCATCGGACGGGTGGGGGTCCGCCGGGGACGGAATACGGCGCGGCGTGACGAGCCACGGCAGTTCCTTGGAGCCCTGGATTGAGCGACACTGCCGGCTGCTGCCGTCGCCCCCAACCCGGAACGGCGTTTCTACAACCAGAACAGGAGCTCCTCATGCCCCGCAAGCAAGCCACCCCGAAGCTGCGCCCCCCCTGCCGGCTCGCCCCCCTGGCGCTCCTCGCCGCCGCGGCGCCCGCCCTCGCGCAGGACGTGCGGCCTGC
>JBBQBW010000418.1:0-3344 GCA_038318025.1 Burkholderiales bacterium
GGCTGCCGCGCCGGCTGCCGCGCCGGCTGCCGCGCCGAAGTCGGAGGCCCCGGCCGCCACGGCGGCGCCCGCTCAGGCGCCGGCGCAAGCCGCGCCGGCCCAGAAGCCGGCTGAGGCCGCGAAGCCGGACGCCGCGAAGCCGGACGCCGCGAAGCCGGACGCCGCGAAGCCGGACGCCAAGCCGGCCGCTTCGGGCGACGTCCCAAAGAAGGGTGGCAACTTGCGGGTCGGCCTCTACCTCGAGGCGGCCACGATGGATCCCCACCTCTCGGGGAGCAAGGTCGACCGCCAGATCTACCACAACCTGTTCGAGCCGCTGGTCGTGATCGACAGCAAGCTCCAGATCAAGCCGGGGCTGGCCGAGTCGTGGCTGGCGCCGGACCCGAAGACGCTCGTCTTCAAGCTGCGCCGGGGCGTCAAATTCCACGACGGCACCGACTTCACCGCCGACGACGTGGTGTTCTCGGTGAAGCGCCTGCAGGGCAAGAGCTCCAACTTCCGCGTCTACGGCAACGCCGTGGGCGAACCGACCAGGATCGACTCCCACACCGTGCAGCTGGTGACCCCGGTGCCGAACCCGGTGATGCTCGAGATGCTGGCCAACAGCATGTTCATGATGAGCAAGGCCTGGAGCGAGAAGAACAACGCGGTGAACACCCAGGACTTCACCAACAAGGAGGAGAGCTACACGGCGAGGAACGCCATGGGCACGGGGCCGTACACCCTGGTCTCGCGCGAGCCCGACGTGAAGAGCGTCTTCAAGAAGAACCCCAACTGGTGGGGGCTCAAGGAGAAGGGCTACTGGGACGGCAACGTCGACGACATCATCTACACCCCGGTGAAGGAGGGCAACACCCGCATGTCGGCGCTGCTCGCCGGCAACCTCGACTTCATCCTCGACCCGCCGGTCCAGGACATCGGCAAGTTGAAGGCCGACAAGTCGGTGAAGGTCTACGAGGGGCGCGAGAACCGCGTGATCTTCCTGCAGATGGACCAGGCCCGCGACGAGCTGCTGTACTCCAACGTGAAGGGCAAGAACCCGTTCAAGGACAAGCGCGTGCGCCAGGCCTTCTACCAGGCCATCGACGTGCAGGCGATCAACAAGGTGGTGATGCGCGGGCTGTCGGTGCCGACGGCGATCAACCTGCCCAACCCCGACAAGGCGGGCATCCCCAAGGAGATGGACAAGCGCTACCCCTTCGACGTGAAGGCCGCCAAGAAGCTCATGACGCAAGCGGGCTACCCCAACGGCTTCGAGCTCGGCATGGACTGCCCGAACAACCGCTACATCAACGACGAGAAGATCTGCCAGGCGGTGGCGGCGATGCTGTCCAAGATCGACGTGAAGATCAACCTGAACGCGATCCCGCGCGCGCAGTACTTCCCCAAGGCGCAGCGCCTCGAGGTGAGCTTCTGCATGCTGGGCTGGGGCGGCGCCACCACCGACGCGATCTTCACGCTGCAGCCGGTGCTCCACAGCCGCAACGACAAGGGCGACGGCGACTACAACTGGGGCAACTACAAGGACGAGGCCTTCGACAAGATGATCGACGACCTGAAGGGCGACGTGGACACGAAGCGCCGCCAGGAGTCGATCAACAAGGCGATGAAGCACTTCCACGACAACGTCTACATGATCCCGCTCCACCTCCAGGTGATCCCGTGGGCGTCGCGCTCCAACGTGACCGCGATCCACCGCGCCGACAACTGGCTGCAAGCGACCTGGGTCACGGTGAAGTGACGAGCGATGACGGCGCCAGCCGTCGATAGCGAAGTCATCCCCGCGAAGGCGGGGATCGCATGAACCACGCGCCCGCTGTCATCCCCGCGAAGGCGGGGATCCCATGAACCACGCGCCCGTGGTCCCCGCCTACAACGAGGAGCGCCTCCTTCCACGCCTCCTCGACTCCCTCGCGCTCGCGGACAAGCGTTTCGGGCAAGGAGTCGAGCTGATCGTCGCGGACAACGCCTCGACCGACGGCACGGCGGCGCTCGCCCGTGCAGCCGGCGCCCGCGTGGTGCCCGTCGCGCAGCGCTCGACCGCCGCGGCGCGCAACGGCGGGGCCGCGGTGGCCTCCTCCCCGATCGTGTGCTTCGTCGACGCCGACTCCGAGGTCCATCCGCGCGTGTTCGACGCCATCGCCGAGGCGATGGGCCGCCCGCGGGTCGGAATGGGCGCCACGGGACTACGCTTCGAGCGCAGCTCGCTCGCGATCGCGACCCTGATGGCCATCGGCACGCCGCTCATCCGGGCCGCCGGCATCGATGGCGGCCTCGCGTTCATGCGCCGCGACGATTTCATCGCCGTAGGGGGCTACGACGAGGCGCTGCTGGCCGCCGAGGACGTGGACCTCCTCATGCGCGTGAAGCGCCGCTGCGCGAAACGCGGCGAGCGCTTCCGTCGCCTGAAGGCCGTGGAGACCACCACCTCGGCACGCAAGTTCGACAAGCACGGCGAGTGGCATTTCCTGCGGATGATCGGGCCGATGGGCTGGAGCTTCCTCTTCGACCGCGCCCGCTACGAGCGCACGGTACGCGCGCCTACTGGTACGAAGACCGGTGAGGTGCGGCCGTTTCGCGCTGGTGGCGCTGGCTCTGGGCAGCGGGCGGCCGCACCGGCGGTGCGCGCGGGACGGGTAAGAACGTAGCAGATCCCGCGACACATTCTCGCGGTTGGTCGAACCGTCAACCTAAAACAAGCGTCCTTGAACCGCTCCGGTACCATCTTGGCATGCGATGCGGAGCGCTCCTGGCGGTTCTCGTGGCGGCCGGTGGGCTCGCCCACGCCGCCACCTTTCGCTGGTCCTCCCAGGGGGACTACCTCTCCGCCGATCCCCACGCGCAGAACGAGGGGCTGAACAACGCCATCAACGGCTCGATCTTCGAGCGCCTCACCGCCCGCGACAAGAAGTTGAACCTGATTGCGTCCCTCGCCACCTCGTGGGAAGCGAAGGGCCCGACCACCTGGCGCTTCAACCTGCGCCGCGGGGTCGCCTTCCACGACGGCACCCCCTTCACCGCCGACGACGTGGTGTTCTCGATCGAGCGCGCGAAGCTGCCGAGCTCCAACTTCAAGGCGTTCACGGGTGTCGTCTCCCGCGTGCGGCGCATCGACGACCACACGGTCGAGATCGAGACCCCGGGACCCTCGCCGCTGCTGCACGAGAGCCTCACGCAGGTGATGATCATGAGCCGCGCCTGGGCGCAGAAGAACGGCGCGAAGGTGCCCCAGGACTTCAAGACCGGCGAGGAGACGTTCGCTTCCCGCGCCGCCAATGGGACCGGCCCCTACGTGCTGGTGAAGCGCGAGCCCGAGATCGGCACGGTGCTGCGCAAGAACCCGA
>JBBQBW010000419.1:0-3329 GCA_038318025.1 Burkholderiales bacterium
CCTCGGCGATCGCCGCGTTCTGCTGCGCGACTTCCGCATTCAGGGACTCGACCGCGAAGGTGGCGAGTACATCGCCCTTCTTCACCGCGTCGCCGATGTTCACGCGCACGTCGGTGATGCGCTGGCCGGCGGTCTCGGCGCCTACGATGGTCTCCTGCCACGCCGCGATGTTGCCGTTGGCCTCGAGGCGCAGCGGGAAATCACCCGAGGTGGCCCTTACGGTGGTGACGGTCAGCGCCGGCTTGGCGGCGGGCGCGGCCTTCTTGTCCGCGCCGAGGGCGGGGAGGGTGGCGAAGGCGAGGAGGAGGGCGGGGAGGAGGTGACGCGGGGGGAAAGGGGGGCGCATCCCCTCATTTTGGGGCAGAACGGGGTTTCAGGCAGCGCAACGAGCTGGTTCACCACGGAGCAACACGGGGAACACGGGGGTGGCACGGGGAATTGGGCGTCTTCTCCATCGTCTTCGAAATGCTTTTGCCCATTTTCCCCCGTGCCACCCCCGTGTTCCCCGCGTCCTTGGTGAGTTCAGTGCCCGCCTACTCCGCAGCCACCGCCAGGACGCGATTGCGCCCCGCCTGCTTGGCGGTGTAGAGCGCGCGGTCCGCGGCCTGCACTACGGCGGCCCAATCGGTGTCGGACGGGCCCAGCACCGCAACACCTGCCGAGAGCGAGAAGGGGCCTAGGGGCTTGCCGCCGAACTCGAGCGCGAGGCTGGAGAAGCCCACGCGGATCGCCTCCGCCCGGTTGCGCGCGACTTCGAGGGTCGCGCCCGGCAGGATCACCGCGAACTCCTCGCCGCCCAAGCGGCACGGGATGTCGCTTGCCCGCGTGGCGCTTTGCAGCAGCTCGGCCAGTCGGCACAGGACAAAGTCGCCGGCATCGTGGCCATGGGTATCGTTCAGCTGCTTGAAGTGGTCGAGGTCGAGCACGATGAGACCCACGCTCTCGGAGGTGCGCTTGGCGCGCGTGAGCTCGCGGCCCATCGTCTCGTCGACGTAGCGGCGATTGAACAGACCCGTGAGCGGGTCGCGCATCGAGAGGTGCCGGGTGCGCTGCCATGCGGCCACCAGCGCCAGCGTGAGAAGGAATACGACGAGGCTCGCGAAGAGCCCGACGCCCGCGACGCCCCAGGGCCTGCCACCGCGCACCGCGGCATCGAACTCCGGGCGCGATACGAAATGCAGGGTCCACGCGCGGCCCGGGAGCGGCAACGCCACGGAGCGCTCGAAGAGGGGCTTGGGACCGGGCGGCGTCATGCGCCACGCGGTGCGGGTGTCGATCAACTCGGCGCCGGCTTCGGGCGCCCCCCTGTCGAACACCTTCATGTCGAGAACCTGCAGCACACCGTCGTCAAGGATGCCGCGCATCAGGTCCTGCATGCGCATCGGACTGAACACCAGGCCCACCAGCTCGGCGCGGCGCGCGTCGAAGCCCTGCGCCAGGCCGGACCGGAATACCGGCACGTACAGGATGAAGCCATGCTGCCGCGGCGGGAGCACCAGCACCTTGCCGGAGATCGCGGGCTCGAGCGACTTGCGCACCTGCTCGACGGCGCTGCGGCGCGCCGTGTCGGAAACCGTGTCGAAGCCGAGCGCGGGCTCGCGGCCGTCGAAGGATTGGTCGAACACCACCAGTATCGAATCGTCGCCGGCAAGCTCGGCATAACCCAGCGACTGGATGCCGGGGAAGCGCTCGCCCAACTGCAGGTGGTTGATGAAGTCGCGCCATTCGTCGCGCGTCACTTCGCGGGAGGAGGCCATGCGGGCAGCGCCGGAGCGGACCACCTGCTCATAGGATTGCATGCGTGTGCGCACCGCGGCTACCGCCGTCTCGGTGCGGCGCTCGAACTGCGAGCGCGCCTCCTCGTGGCGGCTACGCTCGAGCCCGCCCCAGAGGCCGAGCGTGAGCGCGAGTGACGCGCCCAGCGCGATCCACGGGATCGGCGAGCGCAGCGCTTCGGTGCGGCCCTCCTGCTTCCAATGCATGCTTCGAATGGCTCATGGGGCGATGACGTGCCGCATTTTCGAGGGGCATGGGAAACGGGGAAGTGACGTGCGTCACTCGAGTGAAATACATCGGTAATCGCCTGCCGAAAAGGCGACGCGGCGCGTCACCCGCAGACGTCGATGGGCACTACTTGACGTATTCGAACACCTTCACGACACGCAAGACGCCCTGGCCGCTGCGCGCGACCTCGACGGCCGCGTCGCCTTCCGCGGCGGTCACGAGGCCCATCAGGTACACCACGTTCTGCTCGGTGACGACCTTCACGTGGTTGGGGGAGAAGCGCTGGTGATTCACCATCCGCGCCTTCACGTTCGAGGTGATGAGCGCATCGTTGCCGCGCGTGGTGAGGGTGGCCACGGGTCCGACGGTGAGCTCGTTGGTGACACGCTGCACCCCTTCCACGGTGCGCACGCGATCCTCGATGCGCTTCTTCTCCTCCTCGGTGGGCGCCTGCCCGGTGAGGAGGACGTGGCGGTTGAAGCTGGTGGTATTGACGTGGGCGCCGCGCGAATCCTCCCGCAGCCTTCCCAGCGCCTTCCATTCGATGTTCTCGTCCTCGATGTAGATGCCGGTGGTGCGGCGATCGCCAGCCATGAGGGCGGCCGCACCCATGCCGGTGACGGCGAGCGGGAAGCACCCCTGGAGAGCGGGCATTGCGGCGGCGGCAAGGAGGACTGCGACGAGGCTGCGTTTCATTTCTTTTCTCCGAAGAGGACGTTGTCGACCACCTCGCACAGCGAGTGGATCACCAGGAGATGGATCTCCTGGACCCGCATGGTGCGCGGGTGGGCGACGTTGAGGTGGAAGTCGTTGGGGCGGATCAACTGCGCCATGGCCCCGCCGTCGCGGCCAGTGAGGGCGATGACCGTCATGCCCTTCTCGTGCGCGGCGCCCATCGCCGCCAGCACGTTCTTCGAATTTCCCGAGGTGGAGATGGCCAGAAGCACGTCGCCCGCGGCGCCCAGCGCCTCGACCTGCTTCGAGAACACGCGGTCCCAGTCGTAGTCGTTGGCGATGGCGGTGATGGCCGAAGTGTCCACGGTGAGCGCGATGGCCGGCATGCCCGGACGCTCGCGCTCGAAGCGCCCGACGATCTCGGCCGCGAAGTGCTGGCTATCGGCCGCCGAGCCGCCGTTGCCGCAAGCGAGCACCTTGCCGCCGCTGGTGACGCATGCAAGCACAGCCTGCACGGCCGCCGCGATCGGCTTGCTCAGGGACTGCGCCGCCTGGTACTTCAGGTCGGCGCTGTCGATGAAGTGCTGTTGAATGCGAAGTTCGAGCATGGCTGGCGATGATAACCGGCTGCTGTGTGGCCGTGCCCTGAC
>JBBQBW010000420.1:0-3327 GCA_038318025.1 Burkholderiales bacterium
ATGGATGAGTTCTTCGACTTATCCGCCGACGAGCAGAAGGAGGCGCTTGCTGCTGTTGCAAGCGCCTCGGGTCGTCCAGCCCACCTTCTCGAGAAGGACATCTGGGTCGTTTGGGCGCTGAATCAGCTCTTCACCAGCGCACATGCCCCGCATCTCGTTTTCAAAGGCGGGACCTCTCTCGCGAAGGCGTATCAGGTCATTCGCCGTTTTTCGGAGGATGTCGATGTTACCTACGACATTCGCGCACTCATTCCGGACTTGGTGAAGGACAAGGATCCGCCGATTCCCAGCTCCAGAAATCAGGCAAGCAATTGGACTGATGCAGTGCGCGGCAGGCTCCCCGAGCTCGTGAACAACGAGTTCCTTCCCCTACTATCCTCCGCCGCCGAAAAGCTGAATGCCAAGGTGAGGGCCGAGAGCGACAAGGTCTTCATCGAATACCACGCACACTCGCAAGGCACTGGTTACGTCCAACCGACGATCCTCCTGGAGTTTGGCGCCAGATCCACGGGCGAGCCGCATGAGATGCGATCGGTATCCTGTGATGCTGCGCAGCACCTCCCTGACATCGCCTTTCCAACCGCCTCCCCGATAGTGATGCTGCCGCAGCGAACCTTCTGGGAGAAAGCAACCGCAATGCATGTCTTCTGCGCGCAAGGGTCATTTCGTGGTGGCGAACGCTTCTCTCGCCACTGGCACGATGTCGTGAGGCTCGACGACGCGGGATACGCCGACAAGGCGATCGCAGACAGGGCCCTCGGCAAGGATGTCGCCGACCACAAGAATCGCTTCTTCGTCGAGAAGGACCGTGAAGGAAAGCAGATCGACTACCACCAGGCAGTTGGTGGCGCGCTGCATATCGTGCCAACTGCAGACGCCAGATCGAAGCTTCAGACCGATTATGGCCGCATGGTCGACGATGGCCTGCTACTCGACGATGCCGAGGCCTTCGATACCCTGATCCAGAAGTGCGAGTCTATCCAGACGAAGGCGAACGAAAAAAAGTAGCGATTCCAACGGGACAGCCCAAACTTCTGCAACTCCAAGCTCGCGCAATCCGCATCGTGTACTCGCTCCTCGTCGGCATGGCGGTCTATCGCAGCTTCCCCGGCAAGCGCTGGACGAAGATGCTGGTGGATACGGCGTCGCTGTTCAGAACACGTACTGGATTCCCAGCCGGAAGGAGCGGTTCTCGGAGGGGTGGAAGTGGCGTCGTTCACGCCTTCCGCGGGCTCACCCGGCAGGCGTGAGGCGTAGTAATAGGTGATGTCGTCAGCCTGTTGGCGCCGGCCGAATCTTGACCACCCCTGCCGATTGAATTTTGACCAGGGACGGAACGCCTTCCGCGGAGCGGTCGGCTGTGGATAAGTGTAAGTCGGTTTCGGTCGCGCTCATGGTGGTTGTAGACATACGAAAGGCTCGCGACACAAGCGGATTTCTCGTCCCGGGCCGCGCGCCGGGCTTCGACCTCGCGCCGCAGGATGTCGCGCATGGCCTCCGAGCGGCTGGTGTAGCCGCGCTCCTGGATGATGCGGTCGAACTCCTTCGCCAGGCTTTCGTCTATCGACATCGTGATGCGTTCCATCATTGCCCCCGTGGAGTAGTTGCTGATGCGCGAAGACCCAGTCCCCTATTTACGCACGCCAGGCGGGGAGATGGTCGCATCCATCACCCCTTCCCGTCCTCGAGGCCTCTACCTGTATCCCGGATCAAATCCCCGCTGCCGAAATCAGCTCTCGCGCGTGAGTGTCTGCGTAAAGTTGAATCGCCCCGACGGATACAGGCTGATCGCCGCATAGAATCGATCATGGCCCGCGGTGTACAGGCGGTAGATCGCGCGCAGGGCAGGGCTACGCGCGGCAACACCCAGGACGCGCGCCACATCTTTCGACAGGTTGCATGCCTCGATTCGCTGCTCGATCCGCGCGATCGGGGCGCCGTCCACCTCCTCGATCAACGCGTACACCGGGCGGTGCGCGACGCCGATGCGAGGCACGATTGAGCGATGCTCCGGGCGCAGGTAGAACTCGGTCCAGGACGCCGCCCGGCCGGTGTCCGGGGCCGTGCGGTACGTGGAGACCTTGATCCACGGCTCGCCCACCTTGCACGAGAGCTCCGCGGCGATCGCGGCATCGGCGAAGATGTCCTCGACTTGGACCGGGTGCACGTCGGTGGAACCGGAAAAGCGCAGCAGGTCGGCAGTGTTGTGCACCAGCACGCTGTACTTGGCCTGCGGATCGCGGGCGACCACGACGCTGCCGACGCGCGGGCGCCGATTCAGGTAACCCTGGCGCTGCAGCGTGCCCAGCGCCGCTCGCGCCGTGAAGCGGCTCACGCTGAATCGGGTGCAGAGGTCCATCTCCGAGGGCAGCGTGCTGCCCACGGGATAGGTGCCATCGCCAATCGCGCGCGTGAGCGATTCGGCGATCTCGAGGTATCGCGGAAATCGGGCCATGCTCAATCGCGCACGATGACGCCGTCCAGGGCCACTACGCCCTGGCCTGCCGGCAGCACCATGATCGGATTCACGTCCATCTCCTGCAGTGTCCCGGCATGGTGCGCCGCGAACTGCGAGAGGCGCACCATGGCGTCCACCAGCGCGGGCTCATCGGCCGCGGGTTGGCCGCGGAAGCCGCGCAAAAGCGCTGCCGCCCGCGTGCGGGAGATGAGCTCGCGCGCCCCCTCGGGGCTCAGCGGGCACATGCCGAAGGCCACGTCCCGGAAGAGCTCCACCGCCACGCCTCCCAGGCCGAACATCATCACGGCGCCAAAGTCAGGATCGCGCTTGATGCCGACCACCACCTCGATACCTTTCGGCGCCATCCCCTCGACCAGGAACCCGTCGAAGCGCAGGCCCGGCGAGCGAGCGACCATGTCACGCGCGGCGCGTTGGGCCGCCTCGGCGCTCGCGAGCGACAGGGCCACGAGCCCCCGCTCGCTCTTGTGGAGGACGCCGTCGGCCACGCCCTTCACCACCACGGGAAATCCCAGCACGGAGGCGGCCTCGGCGACCTCCTCCACCCGCTGGACCAGGCGCGACGCCGGCACCGGAATGCCGAGCGCGGCGAACAGCGCCTTGCATCGCGCCTCGTCGATGACCGGACCTTCCGGCAACGCCGGCAGGCCGCTTCCCGGGGTGCCGGCCGCGACGACGGGACGGCCCGCGGTGCGCGCCATGCCGATCAAGTTCACCGCCGAGCGCATGCTGCGCATCACCGGCACGCGCAACTCCCGGGCGCGGGCAAATCCGGCTTCCTGCGGATGCCCCGAGACGGGAACGATGGCGCCGGGCACGTCGCTCTCCTGCAGCACGTCGAGCGCCTGGTC
>JBBQBW010000421.1:0-3300 GCA_038318025.1 Burkholderiales bacterium
CTCGGCCACGACCTGGACGCTGCTGAAGGAGCTTGGCCTCGCGAACCTCGAGCGCGTGGCGGGGCCCGCCGTGTCGCGCGTCGGCTGCTTCGTGCGGGACGCGATGATCGAGGCGCCGATGCCGCAGCCGCGCGCCGGACAACGCTGGGGACGCGCCGTCGCACGCGAGCACCTCGATCCGGCGCTGGGTGCGGCCGCCGTGGCCGCGGGCGCCCGCTTGGTGCAGCCCGCGCGCGTAGTCGGGCTGGAGCGCCATGAAGCGATGCACCGGGTCTTCGTCGCGGGGGCCGGTGCCGAGGAGACGATTCTCGAGACAGCCCTCGTGGTCGCGGCCCACGGCTCCTGGGAGGCGCCGCCCGAACCCGCGCCGCAACGTGCGCCGCGGCTCGAAGGCGACCTGCTTGGCTTCAAGGCGGTGTTCGGCGGCGCGCGCCTCGGCCACGGGCTCATGCCGCTGGTGATATTTCCCGGCGGCTACGGCGGCCTGGTGCACCTTTCGGCATCCGAAGTGGGCTTCTCGTGCTGCATCCGCCGCGACGCGCTGCGCGCCGCGCGCGCGGCCTCGCCGGGCCTCGCGGCCGGCGAGGCCGTGCTCGCCCATGCCATGGGTGCCTGCCGCGGCCTGCGGGAAGCGCTCGAAGGCGCGCGTGCCCGCGGCGCGTGGCTCTCCGCGGGCCCGATCCGTCCCGGCATCCGCGAGCGCTTCCGCAGCGGCACCTTCCGCGTCGGCAACGCGGCGGGTGAAGCGCATCCGCTCGTCGCCGAGGGCATCAGCATGGCGATCCAGGCCGGCAGCCTCGCCGCCGCGTGCGTGCGTGAGGCCGGGGCGCTGTCGCCGGAAGCCCTCGAGGTCGCGGGCGCGCGCTACGCCGCCGCATGGCGCCGTCACTTCGCTGCCCGCGTGCACGCCTCGAGCGCCTTCCACCACCTCACCTCCCTGCCCCTCACCGCCGGCGCCAGCGTGGCGCTGCTGCGCCGCGTCCCGGCGATCCTCACCCTCGGCGCGCGCTGGAGCGGCAAGGCCCACGCCATCACTCCCCTCGGAGCCACGCGATGACGATCCTCGAGCAACTCGCCGCCCTGCTGCACAAGGAATTCGACCTCGCCCCGGAGACGCTGCGGCCGGAGGCCACCCTCGAGAGCCTCGACATCGACTCGCTGCGGATGCTGGAGATCCTGTTCGCGGTGGAAGAGGAGTTCGCGATCGCGGTGCCGGGCGACCACGGCGAACTGAAGGCGCGCATCAGGACCCTGGGCGATCTCGCCGCCTACGTCGAGAGCCTCGTGGCACCCGGGGCGGCCGCGGCGCCGTGAAGCGGGTCGCGGTCACCGGCCTGGGCGTGGTGGCACCCCTCGCGACGGGCGCGGCGGCATTCTTCGACGCCCTGGTGGCGGGCCGCTCCGGGGTGCGCGTGCTCGGCCACCTCGCCCGCGGCGCGACGGCGGCACCCATCGGCGCGATGGCGGAGTTCGACGCCGGGGCGCACTTCACGCCCGCACGCCTGCGGATGCTCGACCGCGTGAGCCAGATGGCGCTGGTGGCCGCCGCCGAGGCGCTGGCCCAGGCGGGGCCGGCGCTCGAGGGCGCGAAAGACGCCGCATGCGTCTGCGTCGGCACCGGCATGGGCGGCGCCCAGGCGACCGACGAGGGCTACCGCATCCTCTACGCCGAAAATTCCGAGCGCATCCCGCCCTACAGCGTGTTGATGGCGATGAACAACGCCGCCGCGGCCTGGATCGGCATCGACCACGGCCTCGGCGGCGCAAACCTCACTTTCTCCACCGCGTGCTCGTCGTCGGCGGTGGCCATCGGGGAAGCGTTCCGGCGCGTCGCGCGCGGCGAGTGCGAGGTGGCGATCGCGGGCGGCGCCGAGGCGCCGCTCACGGTGGGGACGCTGAAGGCGTGGGGCGCCATGCGCACCCTCGCGCCCGCCGATCCACACGATCCCGCGGCGTCGTGCAAGCCGTTCGCGCGCGATCGGGCGGGGCTGGTGCTGGGGGAAGGTGCGGCGATGGTGGTGCTGGAGCCGATGGATCGCGCCCGTGCGCGCGGCGCACGCGTAATCGCGGAGCTCGCGGGTTATGGCCTCTGCACCGACGCGAGCCACATCACGCGGCCCTCCGTGGAGGGACAGTCGCGCGCGATGGCGCTCTCCCTCGCCGACGCGGGGCTCGACCCCGCGCAGGTCGGCTACATCAACGCGCACGGCACCGCCACCGAGGCCAACGACGCCGTGGAAACCGCCGCGATCCGCCGCGTCTGGGGTGCCGCTGCGGACCACGTGCCGGTGAGCTCCACCAAGTCGATGCACGGCCACCTGCTCGGTGCCGCCGGCGCGCTCGAACTGGTCGCGGCACTCATCGCCCTGGAGCGCGGCGTGCTGCCCCCGACGCTGCACCTCGAGAATCCCGACCCCGCGTGCGACCTCGACTATGTGCCGCTGCGCGCGCGCGTCGTGGCCCCCTTCGAGGCGGTGGTGTCGAGCTCGTTTGCCTTCGGTGGGACCAACGCCGTGTTGGCCGCGCGCAGCGCCTAGAAGCAGCCCTGCGCACGTTCTCGCGTGTGCGCGGCCCACTCGCCAGCTGATTCATCTCCATCCGACCTCCCGAACCGCAATTTCTCCATGCAGTATGGCTCGATTGTCGGAGCGCTTCCGGACCGGAGGAACGTGCGCCCAAGCGCAGCAGCTCCGATCCGGCGCGGCCGGGAATTCTCCTCGACCCGGGTAAAGCCGAATAATCCGCAGTTCGGGGCCGCAGGAGTGAATTTTCCGCTTTTCGCGGATTCGAAGGGTCGCCATGCCGCGAACCCGCGCCCCGAATCCCCCTCCCCGATCGCCCGACCCCCATTTCTCCGCGCCTTCGGGCCGGACCGCCTCGCCCGTGGTGACCCTCATGCTCCGCGGGTTCGCCGCGATCCACGCGGCGCTGGCGCTGCTCTTCGTGCTCGCCGCGCTGGTGCTGATCGCCATCACGGTGCGCAACGCCTGGCAGGTGCTCTCCGCGGGCCTCACCGAGGGCGTCGCACTCGACGTGATCCAGATGATCGGCATCGCCGCCGCGGCGGTGGTGGCGCTGCAGATTGCCCAGACCATCGCCGAGGAGGAAGTGATCCGCGAGGCGCACGTGAGCGGGCCCACACGCGTGCGGCGCTTCCTGTCGCGCTTCATGATGGTGATCGTGGTGGCGCTGGCCGTCGAGGGCCTCATCGCCACCTTCAAAGCGCTGCGCGAGGATCCGTCCTACCTCCCCTACGCGGCGAGCCTGCTGGTGGCGGTGGGATTCCTCCTCGCAAGCTGG
>JBBQBW010000422.1:0-3300 GCA_038318025.1 Burkholderiales bacterium
GCATCGGCGCCAGGCGCTCGTAGCTGCGCTTCTCGCCGGCGAGCGCGCGCCGGACCTCCGGCAGGATGCGCTCGACCGTCGCTGCATCGAACACCTCGTCGATGCGCCGGCCGATCGCGTTGTCGGCGCTGGCCACCCCCCAGTCGTGGCCGGGCTGGTTGGCGAAGCGGAAGCGCAGTTCGCGGTCGATGTAGCTCATCGGCACGCCGATGTTGTCGATCACCAGCTGCAGGCGCTTGCGCTCCCCGAGCAGCGCCTCGCGCAGGCGGTGGTCGTCTTCGATGTCCATCGCCACCACCAGGATGCCGCGCACCTCGCCCGCGGCGTCGCGGTCGGGGATCACGTGCCCGCGCACGCGGCGCTTGCCCTGGGGAAGCACCGCCTCGCGCTCGTAGCTCACGGTCTCGCCGGCCAGCGCCCGCGCGACGAAGGGGGCGACGAACTCCAGCGTCTCCTTCGGCACGATATTGGCGAAGGTCTCGCCGATCATTGCTTCCTGGGTGCGGCCCGCCCACTCGAGGCTCGGCCGGTTGGCGAAGCGGATCACCCCGGCGCGGTCGATGTAGGTGATCGGCAGGCCCACCGAGTCGGTGATGAGCGACAGCTGGCGCTCGCGATCGGCAAGCGCCTGCTCCGCGTCGACCAGCTGCTGGACGTCCACCAGCACGATCACGACGCCGATCACCTCGCTGAGGGCGCCCCGCATCGGCATGTAATGCGCGCGTACCCAGCTCCCGGTTAGCGGGCCGTGCATGGTCTGGCGGTTGAAGACCACCGTTTCGCCCGCCATCGCTCGCAGGTAATTCTCGCGCCGTGGGTCGCTCGCGCGGGTTCGCGGGAACACCTCCCCGAGGGTGCGGCCGACGAAAGCCGGCAGGTCGCAGCCGAAATGCTCCAGGTAGCGCGCGTTCACGTAGCGGTAGGTGCGATTTGCATCGACTACGGCCGCGGGCAGGCCGAGCAGGTCGAAGCCGGGCGCGAGCTCAGCCAGGCGGGCTGCCAGCTCGTTCGTCGGAACGTCCGGTCGATGGTCCATGGACTGCATTTTCCCTCGGGGGACGGTAAACTGCCATGAGCCTTTCGACAATCGCCCGGAAACCGGTTGCACCTGTAACCGAACCCCTCGGGCTGCCCCCATGAACCTCCATCGCCTCCTCCAGGAACGCGACCGCGCCGGGCGTCCCGTGCGGGTCGTCCTCATCGGGGCCGGCAAGTTCGGCTCCATGTACCTCTCCCAGGCTCCGCGCACCCCCGGCATCCACATCCTCGCGGTGGCGGATCTGGCGCCCGACCGCGCGCGAGCTTCGCTCGCCCGCGTCGGCTGGGCGCCCGAGGCCTCTGCGGCCCGCTCGTTCGACGAAGCGCTGCGCGATGGCACCACGTTTGTCACCGATGACGCGATGGCCGCCATCGCCCACCCGGCCACCGAGGTGGTGATCGACGCCACCGGGCATCCCGCCGCGGGCATCGCCCACGTCCTTGCCTGCTGCCGCAACGGCAAACACGTGGTGATGGTGAACGTCGAGGCCGACGCGCTCGCCGGGCCGCTCCTCGCGCGCCGCGCCGCGGAGGCGGGAATCGTCTATTCGCTCGCCTACGGCGACCAGCCCGCGCTGATCTGCGAGCAGGTGGACTGGGCGCGCGCCGCGGGCTTCCGCGTGGTCGCCGCCGGCAAGGGCACGAAGTACCTCCCCGCCTACCACGCCTCCACGCCGAAGACGGTGTGGGGCCACTACGGCTTCAGCGACGAGATGGTCGCGCAGGGTGACTTCAACGCGCAGATGTTCAATTCGTTCCTCGATGGCACCAAGAGCGGGATCGAGATGGCGGCGGTGGCCAACGCCACCGGCCTCACGCCGGCGCCCGAGGGGCTCGCCTTCCCCCCGTGCGGCGTCGACGACCTGCCGCGCATCCTGCGGCCCGCGGCCGGCGGTGGAGCGCTGCACCACGCGGGCCAGGTCGAGGTGGTGTCCAGCGTCGAGCGCGACGGCCGCCCAGTGTTCCGCGACCTGCGCTGGGGCGTCTACGTCACCTTCGCGGCCGACCACGAGTACGTGCGCCGCTGCTTTCGCGAGTACGGGATCGTGACCGATCCGTCCGGCGAGTACGCCGCGATGTACAAGCCCAGCCACCTGATCGGCCTGGAGCTCGGCGTGAGCGTCGCAAGTGTCGCCGTGCGCGGCGAGGCAACGGGGGCCGCCACCGGCTGGCGCGGCGATTGTGTCGCCACCGCCAAGAGGGCGCTCAAGGCGGGCGAAGTGCTGGATGGCGAGGGCGGCTACACCGTGTGGGGCCAGCTCATGGCCGCGACCGATTCCGCCGCGCGCCGCGCGCTTCCCATCGGGCTCGCGCACCGCGTGAAGGTGAAGCGCGACCTCCCCGAGGGGGCGACGGTGAGCTGGGACGACGTCGAGTTCGACGCGGCGAGCGAGGCGGTGAAGGTGCGTCGCGAGATGGAGCAGGCGTTCGGGGCGCGGGTGGCGCTCGAAGACCGGGTGCCGGCATGAGGGCGGCGCTCCTGGCGGCCGCTCTCCTCGCGACGATCCCTGCTGCCGCCGAGGTCACGGCGAAGGATGCGTGGGCGCGCGGCACGGTTGCGGGGCAGAAGTCTTCGGGCGCCTTCCTCATCATCACCAGCACCGAGGACGCGAAGGTGGTGGCGGTGAAGTCGCCGCTGGCGAAATCCGCCGAGATCCACATGACCGAGTCGCACCACGGGATGATGCACATGCACGCGGTGGAGGCGCTGGCGCTGCCGGCGAACACGGCCGTGGAGCTGAAGCCCGGCGGGCATCACGTGATGCTGATGGGCCTCACCCGGACGCTCGGCGCGGGCGACACCGTGCCGCTCACCCTCATCATCGAGGACGCGCGCGGCAAGCGCACCAGCGTCGAGGTCAAGGCGTCGGTCCGGCCCCTGGGCCAATGAAGCTTGCCACGCGCCTCGCGCAGCAGGGACGCGCCAGCGCCCATCCGCCGCGCACCGTGAACCTCCCGGTCGCGCGCGCTTCCACGGTGGTGTTCGACTCGCTGGCCGCGATGGAGGAGGCGCAGCGCCGCTTCGACGCCGACGAGGTAGTCGCGACCTACGGCATCGCCAACATGCCGCTGCGCGCCGCCTTCGAGGAGCTGATGGTGGCGCTCGAGGGCGGACATCGCGCCGCGACGTTCCCGACCGGCCTCGCCGCCGTCACCACCGCGATCCTCTCCGTCGTGGGCGCCGGCGACCACATCCTCGTCGCCGACAGCGTCTACGGGCCGACGCGGCGCTTCTGCGAGCGCCTCGCCGCCCGCTTCGGC
>JBBQBW010000423.1:0-3295 GCA_038318025.1 Burkholderiales bacterium
TCCCGCGAGAAGATCGTGGAGGCGACCAAGAAGGTCACCGACCGCCTCGGCAACGACGGCTACTCCTTCGCCAACGTGAACCCGGTCCCGGACCTGGACCGGGAGAAGCGCATCGCCGGCTTCACCTTCTTCGTCGATCCCGGCCGGCGCGTGTACGTGCGCCGCGTCAACATCGCCGGCAACAACAAGACCCAGGACGAGGTGATCCGCCGCGAGCTGCGCCAGCTGGAGAGCTCGTGGTATTCCCTGGAGAAGATCGCGCGCTCGAAGGAGCGCCTGCAGCGCACCGGCTACTTCGGCGAGATCACCATCGAGACCCCGGCCGTGCCCGGCACCTCCGACCAGGTCGACGTGAACGTGAATGTGACCGAACGCAACACCGGCACGCTCAACTTCGGCGTCGGCTACTCGGCGGCCGAGAAGCTCACCCTGCAGGCGTCGGTGTCCCAGTCGAACATCCTCGGCACCGGCAACATGCTCGCGTTCCAGATCAACAACGGGTCGATCAACAAGGTGTATTCGCTCGCCTACGTGAACCCGTACTGGACCGCCGACGGCATCTCGCGCGGCTTCGACTTCTTCCGCCGCGACGTCAACACCTCGTCGCTCTCGGTGGCGTCGTATTCCACGTACTCCACCGGCGCGGGCGTGCGCTTCGGCATCCCGGTCACCGAGTACGACACCGTGAACGTGGGTTTCACCGCGGAGCGCACCAAGCTCTCGCTCGACGAGAGCGCGCCGCAGCGCTACCTCGACTTCATCACGCGGTTCGGCGAGACCTCCGATACCTTCCGCACCAATATCGCCTTCTCGCGCGACACCCGCGACAGCCTCACCTGGCCCACCAAGGGGTGGCTGAACGAGATCGGCTTCGAGGTGGGGCTGCCGGGCGGCGACCTCACGTACTTCCGCACCACCTACCAGAGCCAGTTCTTCTACACCCTCGATCGCTTGCCCTGGCTCACGCTGATGCTCAACGGCGAGGTCGGTTATGCCGACGGCTACAAGAACAAGCCCCTGCCGTTCTTCAAGAACTTCTACGCCGGCGGCGTGGGTTCGGTGCGCGGCTTCGAGACCGCCTCCCTGGGCCCGCTCGACACCAACGGTGACGTGCTGGGAGGCGACCGGCGCTTCGTGGCCAACGCCGAGTTCCTCTTCCCGATGCCGGGCTACAAGGAGAAGAACGTGCGCCTGGCGGCCTTCTTCGACATGGGCACCGTATGGGGCGCCGAGCAGAAGATCTCCGGCAGCGAACTGCGCTATTCCACGGGAATCGCGGTCAGCTGGGATTCGCCGGTCGGCCCGCTGCGCTTTTCGTTCGCGGCCCCCCTCAGGAAGAAGGAAAATGACAAGGTCGAGCGGTTCCAGTTCCAGCTGGGTCGCGTCTTCTAGGGACATCGCGATGAGGATCCTGCTGGCCGTGAGCCTCCTAGCCGCCTCGCTCGTGGCGGGCGCGGCCGAGATGAAGATCGGCTTCGTGAACACCGAGCGCGTGTTCCGCGAGGCCGCCCCCGCCCGGCGCGCGCAGCAGGTGCTGGAGCGCGAGTTCAGCGTGCGAAATACCGAGCTCGCCCGCGTCGAGAAGCAGGGCCGCGACCTGCAGACCGAACTCGAGCGCGACACGGGGACACTCACCGAGGCCCAGCGTCGCGAGAAGGAGCGCCAGCTCGCCGACGTGAGCCGCAACTTCCAGCGCGTCCAGCGCGAGATCCGCGAGGACCTCAACCTGCGTCGCAACGAGGAGCTCGCACGGGTGCAGGAGCGCGCGACGCGCATCATCAACCAGATCGCCGAACAGGAAAAGTTCGACCTCATCATCCAGGAAGCCGTGTTCGCCAGCTCGCGCATCGACATCACCGAGAAGGTCATCAAGGCGCTGGCCGACAAGTGACCGCCCGTGGCCGCGCTTACCCTCCGCGATATCGTCGCCCGCCTCGGCGGTGAGGCCGTCGGCGACGACCGCGCGCCGCTGACCGGGGTGGCGACCCTCGACTCGGCGGGCCCCGGCGACATCGCGTTCCTCGCCAATCCGCGCTACCGCTCGCGCCTCGCGACCACGCGCGCCGGCGCGGTGATCCTCGCCCCCGCGGACCGCGACAGCGCCGCGGGCCCCTGCATCGTCACCGCCAACCCCTACGCCTACTACGCGCGCACCGTGGCGCTATTCCACCCGCCCGTGGCCCCCCGGCCCGGGATCCATCCCTCCGCCGTGGTCGACGCCGCGGCGCGGATCGACGCGAGCGCCGAGGTGGGACCGCTGGCGGTGGTGGGCGCGGGCTGCAGCATCGCCGCCGGCGCCGTGGTGGGTGCCGGCTGCGTGCTGGGCGAGCACGTCGCGATCGGCGCCGGCACGCGGCTCCATGCCCGCGTCACCATCTACGACGGCTGCAAGCTCGGGGCGCGCGGCATCGTGCATTCGGGCGCCGTGATCGGCGCTGACGGCTTCGGCCAGGCGCCCGACCAGGGGCGCTGGGTGAAGATCCCCCAGGTGGGGGCGGTGCGCATCGGCGACGATGTCGAGGTGGGCGCCAATACCACCATCGACCGCGGAGCCCTCGACGACACGGTGATCGGCGACGGTGTGAAGCTGGACAACCAGATCCAGGTGGGCCACAACGTGGTGATCGGGGAGCACACGGTGATCGCCGGCTGCGTCGGGATCGCCGGCAGCACCACCATCGGCCGCCATTGCCTGGTGGGCGGCGGCGCCGGATTCATCGGCCACATCACCGTGTGCGACGGCGTCACCATCTCGGCCATGACGCTCGTCACCAAGTCGATCACCGAGCCGGGCACCTATACCTCGGGCACGCCGCTGATGCCCCACGAGGAGTGGCTTCGCAACGCCGCGCACCTGCGCCGCCTCGACGCCCTCGCCAGCCGTTTGCGCAGGATTCCAGCGGGAGAAGACAGTGAGTGAGATGTCGATCGAGGAGATCAAGGAGTACCTGCCGCACCGCTATCCGTTCCTGCTGATCGACCGCATCGTGTCGTTCGAGGAGGGTGCGCGGGTGGTGGCGCTGAAGAACGTCACCGCGAACGAGCCGTTCTTCCCCGGGCACTTCCCCCACTTCCACGTGATGCCGGGAGTGCTGATCGTCGAGGCGATGGCCCAGGCCGCCGCGGTGCTGGCGCTGAAGAGCAGCGGGCAGAAGAACGACGGCAAGTGGGTGTACTACTTCGTTGGCATCGATGGCGCGCGCTTCAAGCGCCCGGTGGTGCCCGGCGACACGCTGCGGATCGAGGTGGTGCAGGGCCGCATGGCGCGGGGGATGGCCAAGTTCACCGCGGTGGC
>JBBQBW010000424.1:0-3293 GCA_038318025.1 Burkholderiales bacterium
CGTGGCCATGCCTACGCCCACCGCGGTGAGGGCCACGGCAGCACATCCGCCGAGGGCCAGGGGAGCGAGCGCCAGCACTAGAACCGCCATTGTTCTTCTCATGGGGGTCCTCCTATCCAAGTTGCGTGCCAGCGCGTCGAACACCCGTGACTTTCATCAGCCGGGCATTCCGATCAATGGGTTACGGCTGAACCGCGAGCAGCGTCACACCGTGGGAAAACGGGTTTCGTCGTCTCGGAGCGACGCGGGTGACCTAAAGTGCCGCGCGGCCAGGCAGTACCACCGCGGGCCGGGTCCGGCCCATGGCGGCGCCTAGTTGCAGACGGTGGCGGGGCTCGAGTACACCTGCCGGATGATGGCCTTGGATTGGGTGATGCCGTTCACGGTGTAGTCGAACCTTCCGTTGTCGTTGCCGCTGAAGGTGAAGGTGCCAGTGCCCACGGGCGGCACGGTGAGGTTGTTCGGGTTCCACGGCTGGCTGAACGAGGTGCCGGTGGTGCGGAAGAGCTCGCCCGTGTAGACGCCGCTCGAGACCTTGCGGCCCGCGGACATCACGATCCACATGCCACGGCCGTTGGCGTCGTAGGTGAACCAGGTGGCGAACAGGATATCGCCCTGGTGCGTGATGTTGATGCCCCACCCCGATTCGGCGAGCCCGCCCCACCACAGGTCCTGGTAGTTGCCTGCGGGGCTGGTGGCGCCGTTGGCGGCGCAGGTGGAGACCGGCGACGAGAACTCCTGGCGCACGATGTTCTTCGTCTGCGAGACGTTGCCGATGGTGTACGAGAAGGTCCCGCGGTCGGCGTTGCTGAAGGCAAGCACCCCGGTGCCGACGGGGGGTGAGAGCACGGCGTTGGGGTTCCACTGGGCGACGTTGAAGGCGGGGCCGGTGGTGCGGAATATCTGGCCCTCGTAGCGGTTGGTGGCCGTCTTGCCCGCGTTCGACATCACCAGCCACATCTGCGAGCCGTCGGTATCGTAAGTAAACCAGGTGACGAAGAGGATATCGCCCTGGTGCGCGATGTTGAGCCCCCACCCGGACTCGCTGAGTGGCGGGTCGTTCCACCATAGCGACTGGAAGTTCATGGCGCTCGCCGCGCTCGCGGTAAGCGTGGCGGTCTCGCCCGCGAAGTTGCGCGGCGTATTGATCGCGAACACGCCGTTGCGGTTGAGGGAGTGGGCGTTGCCGTTCGTGAGCGCCGGGTACTGCCAGATGTCGACGTCCGCGAAGTTCACGATGCCTCCGCCCGGCGCGAAGAAGCCGTTGGGCACCACGAAGTCCGGGGTCACCGCGCCCAGCGCGGCGAAGCCCACGGTGCCGATCAGCAGCGACTTGCCCCGCGTGTTGAAGGTGAGATTGCGAGGGAAGATGTAGGTCTGCGTGGGGGCACCCGCGCGGATGCTGAAGATCCCGTGATCCCGGATAAGGTTCTCGCCGTCGGCCGTCACCGAGAGCTCGAGGAACTGGACCGATCCGTCGGCGTTCGAGTAGATCTCGTTCATGTTCCACAAGTGGAAGGCGCCCTGCGCCGCGCCCGCGGCGAGCCCCAGCAGTGCAACGACCAGCCGTGCGAACGTTCCCATGTGTGCCTCTCGCTGTCAGGTGGTAAGAAGTGTGAAGCAAGCCGATAAGCGGGATTCTGTTACAGCCCTTGCGGGCTATGACGGCCATTCCTCTAGGCCCTGCGTTGCCGCAGGGCTCGAGCCACCTACCCGCAGACTCAGTGGGCCACGTCGACGTCTGCCTATTTGGTGTTGCTCCGCGTAGAGATTGGCCGTTTCACCCCGGCCCCCCTTGCGAGGGACCGGACTCGTCTCTGTTCCTCTAATCCTCGCCTCACGGCGGACGGGAGTTACCCGCTACGCTGCCCGATGGAGTCCCGACTTTCCTCTGTGCAACCGAAGTGGCACAGCGACCGCCTGGCTTGCTTCACCGGGCCATCTTACGCCCCGGGGCTCACTTGAGGGCGCAGAAGACGATCCCTTCTAGGATCCAGCCGAGTTCGACCATCGAGGGAATCGACGCCTCGGCCACCAGGAAGCGGTGGTTGGAGTCGTTCTGCGCCGCGCGGTTGTTGTAGAGGCGGAACACCGGCCGCTGGGTCGACTTGCACACTCCGTCCACGGGCGGGGTCACGCTGAAGCCCAGGCCCTCGTAGGTCCAGCCGCGCGCGGCACGCACCAGCGCGCACTCCTCGGCGTCAGAGGTGAAGAAGTGGGAGTTGGGCCCGATGCCCGGCGTGCCGTTGAAGCGGCACACCGAGGTCGTGCCTCCGGGACGGAAGGAAAGACCCGTGCGCTGCCATCCCGCGCCGGCCACGCCCGCGTCGATGCCGCGCGCCTCGGCGTTGTCGTAGGAGATGAAGTAGTGGCGCAGCACCGTGTTCTCGAACTCCACGATGTCGCCCACCGCCTGCGCGCGGGCGAAGTACCACGTGTAGCGCACGTCGCCGCCGGAGCGGAACACGGTATAGCCGAAGAGCGCCAGGTAGCCGTCGGGCTGCACCTCGGCCTGGAACGGGAATTCGGTGAGGGTGCTCGACGAGAAGTCGACGCGCCCGCCCTGGCCGAAGCTGGGCTCGAGGCGCCCAGCCGCATCGAGCTTCACCATCACGATGGTGTCGTTGCGGCCCTCGACGGCGGAATCGAACGAGTCGGCGAGGAAAATCGCGCCGCTGTCGGGCGTGGCGAGGCCGAAGCGCACCAGGGCGCGCGGCGTAAGCAGGACGCGCGCGACGCCCCCGGTGCCGTAGGCCATGTCCGGGGCGAAGTTGACGATGCGCGCCACCAGCAGCTCGGCACCGGCTCCGGTGTCGCGCACGTGCACGAGGTAGCTGCCGTCTTCCTGGAAGGCGACCCCGGGGGCGCGCCGCAACGCTTCCGGCGCGGCGACCGCGGTGTGGGTGCGCTGCCGGCCATCGGCTCCGAGCCGGGTCTCGGTGAGCCGCGGCGCTCCGCCCGTAGTCTCGTCCGAATGGACGAAACGCATGGCGCCATCGGCGTCGATGCGCGCGCCGGCGGGATGCCGGTGCCAGAAGTGCACGCCGGGGGCCACCCCATCGATGCCGAAGGAGGGATCGACCTGGCCATTGGCGAGCCAGCGAACCGCGATCGTATCGCCGCTGTTCGGCGGGGTGAGGTCGCTGTCGTGCGGCTGGCCCACCATCGCGATGCGCCCGTCCGCAAGCACGCGAACGGCCGGCACCTGGAATAGCGTACCGAAGGGGCAGCGCGCGATGCCGCGCGTGGCGGTGACCGGTGTCGACCAGCCCCGGAAGCCGAAAGCGAGATCC
>JBBQBW010000425.1:0-3290 GCA_038318025.1 Burkholderiales bacterium
ATGAACACGTATTCCCCGCAACCGGTCGCGTTCGCCCGCGGCGAGGGCGCGTGGCTGTGGGATACGGAGGGCCGCAAGTACCTGGACGGCCTGGCCGGCATCGCGGTGAGCGGGCTGGGGCACGCCCACCCGGTGCTCACGCGCGCGATCGCGGAGCAGGCGGGCCGCATCATCCACACCTCCAACCTTTTCCGGGTGGTGGAGCAGGAGAAGCTCGGCGAGCGCGTCTCAGCGATCGCGGAAATGGACAACGCATTCTTCGCCAACTCCGGGGCCGAGGCCAACGAGTGCGCCATCAAGCTCGCGCGCCTGCACGGCCACCAGCGCGGCATCGAAGACGCGACCATCGTGGTGATGGAAAAGGCGTGGCACGGCCGCACGCTCGCCACCCTCTCGGCCACGGGATCGCGCAAGGCCCAGGCCGGCTTCGAGCCGCTGATGGGCGGGTTCCTGCGCGTGCCCTACAACGACATGGGCGCCATCGAGCGGGTGGCCTCCAACGGCTCCATCGTGGCGGTGCTGCTCGAGGTCCTGCAGGGCGAGGGCGGCATCCACGTGGCGGACCGCGAGTACCTGCGGCGGCTGCGACAGTTCTGCGACGAGCGCCAGTGGCTGCTCATGATCGACGAGGTGCAGAGCGGGATCGGCCGCACCGGGAAGTGGTTCGCCCACCAGTGGGCAGGCATCACCCCGGATGTGATGACGCTCGCCAAGGGCCTGGGCTCGGGCGTGCCGATCGGCGCCTGCCTCGCTCGCGGCGCGGCGGCGAAGGTGTTCAAGCCCGGCAACCACGGCACCACCTTCGGCGGCGGGCCGCTGGTTTCGGTCGCGGCGCTCACCACCCTCGAAGTGATCGAGAAGGATGGCCTGCTCGACCATGCGGCCCGGATGGGCGAGCTCCTCCAGTCGGAGCTGCGCCGCGAGCTTTCCGGGACCCCGGGCTTCGTCGAGGTGCGCGGCATGGGGCTCATGGTGGGCATCGAGCTCGCGCGCCCGTGCGGCGAGCTCACGCGGCGCGCGCTCGACGCGGGCCTGGTGATGAACGTCACCGCCGACAAGGTCATTCGCCTGCTGCCGGCGCTGGTGATCCAGGAGGCCGAGGTGCGCCAGCTGGTGGCGATCCTGGCGCGCCTGGTGAAGGCGTTCCTCGCGGAGAGCCCCGACAGCGCCGCGGCGTGAAGCATTTCCTCCAGTTCGCGGATTTCGAGCGCGAGGAGTTCGAGCACATCTTCCGCCGCACGCTGGTGATCAAGGACCGGTTCAAGAACTACGTGGCCTACCAGCCGCTCGCGGACCGGATGCTGGCGATGGTGTTCGAGAAAAGCTCCACCCGCACCCGGGTTTCCTTCGAGGCGGGGATCCACCAGCTGGGCGGATCGTCGATCGTGCTCAACACCGGTGAAACGCAACTCGGTCGCGGCGAGCCGATCGAGGACGTCGCGCGGGTGGTCTCGCGCATGGTCGATATCGTGATGATCCGCACCTTCGAGCACTCGATCATCGAGCGCTTCGCCTCGCAGTCGCGGGTGCCGGTGATCAACGGGCTCACCAACGAGTTCCACCCGTGCCAGGTGCTGGCCGACATCTACACCTACATCGAGCAGCGCGGCCCGATCGAGGGCTGCACGGTGGCGTGGATCGGCGACCGCAACAACATGTGCGCGACCTGGGTGCAGGCCGCGCGCATCTTCGGGTTCCGGTTGCACATCGCTTCTCCCGCGGGCTACGGCGTCGAGCGACTGCGCGCGGACTCGGCCGCCGGCGGCACCATCGAGCACTTCTCCGACCCGATGCGCGCCGTGGCTGGCGCCCACGTGGTAACCACCGACGTGTGGACCAGCATGGGGTTCGAGGGCGAGGAGGACGAGCGCCGCCGGGCCTTCGGGGCGTACCGCGT
Organism: Burkholderiales bacterium; assembly: GCA_038318025.1. GTDB lineage: Bacteria > Pseudomonadota > Gammaproteobacteria > Burkholderiales > Usitatibacteraceae > Usitatibacter. Next base: position 1,898 of record JBBQBW010000425.1, read on the forward strand.
CGACGCCGCCATGATGGCCGCCGCCCGCCCCGACGCCGTCTTCATGCACTGCCTGCCCGCCCACCGGGGCGAGGAAGTCACGGCCGAGGTGGTGGACGGCCCGCAGAGCGTCGTCTGGGACGAGGCCGAGAACCGGCTCCACGCCCAGAAGGCGCTGATGGAATACCTCCTGCTCGGCAGGATCGACACTTAAGGAGATCGCCATGCCTTCATTCGACATCCTTTGCGAAGCCAACGCGGTGGAGCTGAAGAACGCCGTGGACACGGCCAACAAGGAGATCGCCAATCGCTTCGATTTCAAGGGCTCCGACGCGAGGCTCGAGCTGAAGGAGAAGGAGCATGAGATCACCGCGTTCGCCGACGACGAGTTCAAGCTGGGGCAGGTGCGCGACGTGCTGATGGCCAAGATGGCCAAGCGCGGCGTGGACGCGCGCTACCTCAAGGTCGAGGAAGCGCAGAAGATGGGCGGTGACAAGATGAAGCAGAAGATGGCGGTGAAGAACGGCGTCGACTCCGAGCTCGCCAAGCGCATCGTGAAGCTGATCAAGGACGCCAAGCTCAAGGTCACGGCCTCGATCCAGGGCGACGTGGTGCGGGTGACCAGCGCCAAGCGCGACATCCTGCAGGAGGCGATCCAGCTGGTGCGCGGCGGCGTCACCGACGTGCCGCTCAAGTACGACAACTTCCGCGACTAGGTGTGATGCAGATCCGGGCGCCCGGCCCCGCTCACGCCGCCAGGTTCGTGATCCAGCGGCGGTAGAGGCGCTCGGCGGTGGAGGAAAGTGCCGGAAGGCGCTCGGCCATCTCGCTGCGGATGCGCTCGCCCGGCTGCACTGCCGGGCTCGCGAGGCTCTCCTCAAGCTCCGCGGCGCCGCTGCCGAGCCAGCTGGCGATCATCTCCGGGGTCATCTCGACATGGCACTGCAGCCCGAGGTGGCGGTCGGCGACCACGTAGGCCTGGTTGGGGCAGTGGCGGCCGGTGAGGATGCGCTCACCTCCTGGCGGGATGGTGAAGGTCTCGCCGTGCCACTGGAAGGTGGTGAACGACGGCAGGTCGGCGCCGAACCAGCGCCGTGCGAGGTCGGAATCGACGACCTGCACCGGGTTCCAGCCGATCTCCTTTACCGGATTCCTCGTGACCTCTCCGCCCAGCGCGCGCGACATGAGCTGGCCGCCGAGGCAGTGGCCGATCATCGGCACCCCGCGCGCCGCGGCGTCGCGCATGAGTGCCAGCACCGGCGCGGTCCAGGGAAGGTCGTCGTTGGCGCTCATCGGCCCGCCCATGAACGCGAGGCCCGCGTAACGGGCGCTGGAGGCGGGAACCGGGTCGCCCTCGTCGAGCTTCACGAGCTCCCAGGCGAGGCGGCTCGCGTCGAGGAATGTGGCAAAATGA
>JBBQBW010000426.1:0-3290 GCA_038318025.1 Burkholderiales bacterium
GCTTCGGGCATCGACGCTGCGGTGGTCGAGCTGCGGCAGCGGGAATGGGCCCGCGTGATTCCCCCGGTCGCCGTGGTGCGCCGCGTGGCGCTCACCGCCGGGGTGACCATCCGCCTGCCGCAGGAAACCCTCGAGCGCCCGCTCGCCTGGCGCATCGTCGAGGAGAGCGGCGAGGCGCGTGAGGAGCGCTTCGATCCCTTCCGGCTCGCGGCCCTCGAGGACCATCGCGAGGGCGGCCTCGACATCCGCGCCTTCACGCTGCCGCTGCCCACCGACCTCGCGGAGGGCTACCACCGGCTCGCCATCCTGGCCGGCGGCACCGTGGTGGGAGAAGGTGCCCTCATCGTCGTGCCCGAGAAGTGCTATCTGCCGCCCACGCTCGCCGAGGGTGGAAAGTTGTGGGGGCCGGCGGTGCAGCTCTACGCATTGCGCTCCAGGCGCAACGCCGGCATCGGCGACTTCACCGACCTGCGGGAAGCGGCGCTCGCCTGGGGCGGCCGCGGCGCCTCGGTGGTGGGCACCAACCCCCTGCACGCGCTGCATCCGCAGGATCCGGAGCATGCGAGCCCCTATAGCCCGTCGTCGCGCCTGTTCCTCAACGTGATGTACATCGACGTGGAGGCGGTGGAGGAGTTCGCACCGGTCGCGGCGGCGGATCCGGCGTTCACTCGCCAATGGCGCGCCGAGTGCGAGGCGCTCCGCGCGGGCGACCTGGTGGATTACACGCGCATGGCGCGCGCCAAGATGGCGGCGCTGGAGAAGCTCTACGACGAGTTCCGGCGCCGCAACCTCGGCAAGGGCACCGCGCGCTGGCGGACGCTGGCGCAGTTCCGCGAGGCCCAGGGTCCGGCATTGCGACGCCACGCGCTGCACGAGACGCTGCGCGAGCACCACGGCAAGCCGTGGCAGGAGTGGCCGCTCGAGTACCGCGACCCGCGCGGCGAGGCGGTGCGCCGTTTCGCCACCGAGCATTCGCAGCGCGTCGCGTTCCACGAATTCCTGCAGTGGCAGGCCGACCGGCAGCTCGCCGCGGCCCAGCTCGCCTGCCGCGAGCTCGGCATGGCCGTGGGCCTCTACGCCGACCTCGCCATCTCCATCGACCGCTCCGGCTCCGAGGCATGGGCCAACCAGGGCCTCTACGCGCTTGGCGTGAGCGTGGGCGCGCCGCCTGACGAGCTCGCCCCCCAGGGCCAGGACTGGGGATTGCCGCCGTTGTCGCCCGAGCGGCTGCGCGCCGCGGCCTACGGCCCGCTGGTGGCGACCCTGCGCGCCAACATGTCGCGCGCGGGGGCGCTGCGCATCGACCACGTGATGGGTCTCGCGCGCCTCTACTGGGTGCCCGCGGGCATGGGCGCTTCGGAGGGTGCGTACGTACGCTACCGCGTCGACGAGATGCTCGGCATCGTGGCGCTCGAAAGCCACCGCCAGCGCTGCCTGGTGATCGGCGAGGACCTCGGTACCGTCTCCGACGAGCTGCGCCACAAGCTCGCCGACGCCGAGGTGCTCTCCTACCGCCTGCTGCTCTTCGAGCGCGAGGGACGCGAGTTCAAGGCGCCAGCGGCCTATCCGCGCCGCGCCCTCACCGCATGGTCGACCCACGACCTGCCCACCTTCGCCGGCTGGTGGCGCGGCGAGGACATCGTCGCGCGCGAGGCGTTGGGGCGGCACGACGAGGCCGCGGGCCGCGCGCAGCACGACGACCGCCGCGCGGGTCGCGAAGCCCTGCTGGGGGCGCTGCGCCGCGAGGGGCTGGGCGACGAGGTCGTGGGGCTCGGCCCCGATTCACTCTGCAGCGACGCGCTGGGGCTCGCGGTGCAGGCCTACGCCGCGCGCTCGGAAGCGGCGGTGATGGTGGTGCAGATGGAGGATGCGCTCGGCATGACGGGGCAGGCGAACCTGCCGGGCACCGTCGAGGGACACCCGAACTGGCGGCGCAAGCTCTCGCTGCCACTCGAGGCGTGGATGGACGACGAGCGCGTGCGCCGCCTCGCCAAGCGCCTGGCGGCGATTCGCGGTGGTCGCCACCAGCGGCGCGACGCGCCGCCCGGCCTCGCCGAGGCGCGCATTCCGCGCGCCACCTACCGCCTGCAGTTGCATGGCGAGTTCACCTTCCGCGACGCGACGCGGCTGCTGCCCTACCTCGCATCGCTCGGGATCTCCCACGTCTACTGCTCGCCCTACTTCCGCGCGCGTCCCGGCAGCAAGCACGGCTACGACATCATCGGCCACGACGAGCTGAACCCCGAGATCGGCACCGAGGCGGACTTCGCCGCGTTCATCGCCGAGATGCACCGCCTGGGCCTGTGCCAGCTGATGGACGTGGTGCCCAACCACATGGGCGTGATGGGCGCGGACAACGCGTGGTGGATGGACGTGCTCGAGAATGGGCCGGCCTCGCCCCACGCCGACTTCTTCGACATCGACTGGCACCCGCCCTCGGAGCACCTCGCCAACCGCGTGCTGCTGCCGATGCTGGGCGACCACTATGGCGTCGAGCTTGCCTCGGGGCACATCGTGCTCGGCTTCGAGGAGGAGGCCGGTGGGTTCGCGGCCCGTTACTTCGACCATCGGCTGCCCATCGACCCGCGCGAGTACCCGCGCATCCTGCGCGCGGCGGTGCGGGAGCTCGAGGCCGGCAGCGGCAGCCACTACGCGCAGTCATTGCGCTCGGCGATGGAGGCGTTCCAGCGCCTGCCGCGACGCGACGAGAAGAGCGCCGCGCGCGTGGAGGAGCGCAGGACCGAGACCGCCAGCGCGAAGGGGCGGCTTGCCAACGCGGCCCGCTCGAGTGCCGCGGTGGCTGCGGCGATCGGCCGCGCGCTCGACGCGCTGAACGGCCGCCCCGAAGACCCGACGAGCTTCGACGCGCTCCACGAGCTGCTCGAGGCCCAGGCGTTCCGCCTCGCCTACTGGCGCGTGGCCCAGGACGAGATCAACTACCGGCGCTTCTTCGACATCAACGACCTCGCCGCGCTGCGGATGGAGGACGAGCGCGTGTTCGAGGCCACCCACGGCCTGGTGCGCCGCCTCGTGGCCGAGGGCGCGGTGCATGGGCTGCGCATCGACCATCCCGACGGCCTCTACGACCCGCAGGCGTATTTCCGCCGGCTGCAGGAGGCGTGCCGGCCGGCACCCTACGTGGTGGTGGAAAAGATCGTGGCGCCGTTCGAGAACCTGGTGGAGGACTGGGCGGTGCACGGCACCACCGGATACCGCTTCGCCAACGTGGTGAACGGCCTGTTCGTCGACGCGGCCGCCGAATCGCGCCTCACGCGTACCTACGAGGGTTT
>JBBQBW010000427.1:0-3287 GCA_038318025.1 Burkholderiales bacterium
ACATCGGCGAGATGATCGAGCGCAACGTGGCCAATGGCCGGCTGCGCGCGACCACCGACGTGCAGGAAGCGGTGCGGCAATCCGACGTGTCGCTGATCTGCGTGGGCACGCCCAGCCTCGGCAACGGCCACATCGACCTCAAGTATGTGAAGCGCGTGTGCGAGCAGATCGGCGAGGGCCTGCGCAACCATCCGGGCCATACGGTCGTGATCCGCAGCACGATGCTGCCGGGCACGATGCGCACGGTGGTGATCCCCGCGCTCGAGTCCGCCTCGGGCCTGAAGGCCGGGGAAGACTTCGGCCTCTGCATCAACCCCGAATTCCTGCGCGAGGGCACCGCCGTTGCCGACTACTTCGCCCCGCCCAAGACCGTGATCGGCGAGCTCGACAAGGCGAGCGGCGACGTGCTGGTGAAGGTCTACGGCCACCTGCCGTGCCCGCTGATCCGCACCGACTACGAGACCGCCGAGATGGTGAAGTACGCCGACAACACCTGGCACGCGCTCAAGGTGGCGTTCGCCAACGAGATCGGCAACGTGTGCAAAGGCCTGGGCCTCGACAGCCACAAGCTGATGGACATCTTCTGCCAGGACACCAAGTTGAACCTCTCGCCCTATTACCTGAAGCCCGGCTTCGCCTTCGGCGGCTCGTGCCTGCCGAAGGACGTCCGCGCGCTCTCGTACAAGGCGAAGATGCTCGACGTGCAGGTGCCGATCATCAACGCGATCCTGCCCTCGAACCAGATCCAGATCGAGCGCGGCATCCAGGCGGTGATCGACAAGGGCTCGAAGAAGATCGGCATCCTCGGCTTCTCGTTCAAGGCCGGCACCGACGACCTGCGCGAGAGCCCGATCGTCGAGCTCGCCGAGCGCCTGATCGGCAAGGGCTACGACCTGCGCGTCTACGACGCCAACGTGAGGATCGCCTCGATCCACGGCGCCAACAAGGAGTACATCCTCAACCAGATCCCGCACATCTCGAAGCTGATGGTCGACGACATCCAGGCGGTCCTGGACCATGCCGATACCATCGTGATCGGCAACGGCTCGGCCGAATTCCGCGAGATGCGCAAGCTTCTCGGGCCGGGACAGCAGATCGTGGACCTGGTGCGCATCTCCGACGAGAAGAGCGTCGAGGGCGTGTACGACGGCATCTGCTGGTAAGGCACCCATGTCCTCGATCCATCCGCCCTCGGCGCTCTTCATCCCGCGCAAGCGCGACGAGAGCCGCGCCGAGGCGCGGCTGAGGGCCCACTACCTGGTCGAGCGCGAGCTTGCCGACCGGCTGCGCGCCGCCGGCTCGTTCGAGGAACGCCAGGCGATCTTCGCCACGATGTACGACGAGCTCTTCGCGCGCGTGCCGGACCATCCGCGGCTCGCCGCGCGCCGCGCCGACTCGGAGTATCGCGAGCAGGGTGTCGCCTGGAACCTGGCGCAACTGCGCCCGTACCTGCGGCCGGGCTGCACCTTCCTCGAGGTGGGAGCGGGCGACTGCGCGCTCGCCGCGCGCGTGGCGCAGGAGGCCAACCGCGTATACGCCGTGGACATCAGCCCCTCGGCGCAGCACGGCAGCCTTCCGGGCAACGTGACCTTCGTGCGCACCGACGGGCGCGAGATCGACGTGCCGCCGGGCAGCATCGACGTGGCCTTCAGCGACCAGCTGATGGAGCACCTGCATCCCGAGGACGCCGCCGCCCAGCTCGCGAACATCCACCGGGCGCTGAAGCCCGGCGGAGTCTATGTGTGCGTGACGCCCAACAAGGTCTACGGCCCGAGCGACATCTCGGCCTTCTTCGACGACGAGGCGCGCGGCTTCCACCTCAAGGAGTACTCGCTCGCCGAGATCCGCGAGGTGATGGTGCGCGCCGGGTTCCCGCGGCTGCACGTGTACGTGGGCGCGCGCGGCGCCTTCCTGCGCGTGCCGGCGTTGTTCGTGCGCGGGGTGGAAATGCTGGTCCAGGCCCTGCCGGCGGGAGTCCGGCGGCGCGTTGCGGACCACAAGGCGGTGCGGGGGCTATTGGGCCTGCGCGTTGCGGCGATCAAGGAAAACTGACCCTCTCCCGAGCAAGAGGGAGGAAAACAAGGATGACGATGAAGAAAGTATTGATCCTGGTCGAGAACCTGCCCAGCCCCTTCGACCGGCGCGTGTGGCAGGAGGCCAACGCGTTGAAGGACGCGGGACACACCGTCTCGATCATCTGCCCGACGGGCAAGGGCTACGAGGGCAAGTTCGAGGAGATCGACGGCATCGCGATCTACCGCTACGACCTCGCGGTGGAGGCCGAGGGCGCGCTGGGCTACCTGGTGGAGTACTCGGCCGCCATGTTCTGGACTTTCCTGCTGGCGTGGCGCGTGCTCTTCACCCGCGGCTTCGACGTGATCCACGCGTGCAATCCGCCGGACCTCTTCTTCCTGATCGGCGGCTTCTTCAAGCTGCTGGGCAAGAAGTTCGTCTTCGACCACCACGACATCAACCCCGAGCTCTACGAGGCCAAGTTCGGCCGTCGCGACTTTTTCTGGAAGCTGATGGTGGCGCTGGAGCGTTGGAGCTTTCGTACGGCCGACGTGTCGCTCGCCACCAACGAGTCCTATCGCCGCATCGCCATCGAGCGCGGCGGCATGGATCCGGACAAGGTCTTCGTGGTGAGGAGCGGCCCCAGCCTCGAGCGGATGAAGATCGTGCCGCCGGTGCCGCAGCTCAAGCGCGGCCGCAAGCACCTGGTGGGTTACGTGGGGGTGATGGGCAAACAGGAGGGCATCGACCTGCTCCTCGAAGCCGCGCGCGTGATGATCCGGGACCTGGGGCGGGACGACGTGCATTTCGGCCTGGTGGGCGGCGGCACCTCGCTCGAGGACATGAAGGCGCTCGCCGTGGAGAAGGGCATCGGCGACTACGTGACCTTCACCGGCCGCGTGCCCGACGCCGAGCTGATCGCGATGCTCAACACGGCCGACGTCTGCGCGAACCCGGACATCGCCAATGAGATGAACGACAAGAGCACCATGAACAAGATCATGGAGTACATGGCTCTCGCCAAGCCGATCGTGCAGTTCGACCTCACCGAGGGACGCTTCTCGGCGCAGCAGGCATCGTTATACGCGCGCAGGAATGACGCGGCCGACATGGCTGCGAAGATCGTGGAGCTCCTCGACGATCCGCAGCGCCGCGCGGAGATGGGCGCCTACGGCCGCCGCCGCGTGGAGAACGAGCTGGAGTGGCGCTATGAGGTTCCGAGGGTGCTCGCGGCGTACCAGTCGCTGTGGCCGGTGCCCCGGCGCGGCGGGGTG
>JBBQBW010000428.1:0-3284 GCA_038318025.1 Burkholderiales bacterium
TTTCAGGAGAAACGCCGGCATCACGAGCGTTGATGGCGTACAGCTTTCCGCTTCTCCCAAATTGTTCCCAAGACTTCCAACTCTGCTCATACCACTCGATTTGCGAGGAGAAACATTGGTCAGGTACCTGCGTTCTTTAACAAATTTTTCAAAACTCACGGACCCTCCGCCAGGTATGCAAAATGGAGAGGAATCCCCGTAAGTTGTTTTTGGTCGGGGCGATAGGATTCGAACCTACGACCCCCTGCACCCCATGCAGGTGCGCTACCAGGCTGCGCTACGCCCCGACCGAGCCTGCGATTATAGCCGGAGATTGGGTCCCCGCCTACGCAGGGATGACGCGCTACTGGAATTCGCAATCCGCCTGCGCTGCAACGACGCTAGCGCTCGAGAATCTTGAGGATGCTCTTCAGCTCCTTGCGGATGCTGCCGGGGGAAATGGGCTGGGGCACGGTCATGGTCTTCATCGCCGGGGGGCCCATGCCGGGCTCCTCGAGTCGGTTGCGCGCGCCGTTGATGGTGAAACCGTGCTCGTAGAGGAGCTCGCGGATGCGGCGGATCAGCAGCACTTCGTGGTGCTGGTAATAGCGCCGGTTGCCCCGCCGCTTCAGGGGCTTCAACTGAGTGAACTCCTGCTCCCAGTAGCGGAGCACATGGGGCTTCACCCCGCACAACTCGCTTACTTCGCCGATCGTGAAATAGCGCTTGGCGGGGATTGCCGGGAGGTCATTCGTTACCAGGTTCTCCGTGACCATTGAAGGACTTCTCCACCAGGCTCTTCAGCTTTTGGCTCGCGTGAAAGGTGACGACGCGCCGCGCGGTGATGGGAATTTCCTCCCCGGTCTTCGGGTTGCGCCCCGGTCTCTGGGGCTTTTTCCGGAGCTGGAAGTTCCCGAAACCGGAAAGCTTCACCATTTCGCCCCGTTCCAGGGCAATCCGGATCTCCTCGAAAAACGACTCGACCATGTCCTTGGCCTCGCGCTTGTTCAAGCCGACCTTCTCGAACATGAGGTCGGCCAGCTCGGCCTTGGTGAGGGTGACCTTGTCTTTCACGTGCGCGGCTGGGCTTTGAATTGTTTGAGGAGCTGCTCGCGGACGGAGGCCACTACCGCCTCCACTTCCGAATCTGTCAAAGTACTGTCAGTATCCTGCATAACTATCCGTAGGGCAAGGCTTATTGTGCCGGGCTCGACCCCTTTTCCGCGGTACTGGTCGAACACTTCCACCCCCCGGACGAAGGCCGGGACGACCCCGCGAATGGCCTCCAGGAGGTCTCCCGCGGGCACCTCTTCCCCCACCACGATGGCCAGGTCGCGCCTCACCACGGGCATCCGGGAGAGGCCCTGGAAGCGCGGAACGGCCCCGGCGAGCACGGGGGCGGTATCGAGCTCGAACAGCACCGCGGGCGCCGGAAGCTCGAATTTCTGCTGCAGGCGGGGGTGGAGCTCGCCCACCCAGCCGATCTTGCGGCCACCGAGGCGAATGGCGGCGTTGCGGCCCGGGTGGCAGGCCGGATGCGACGCCCGCACGAACTCCAGCGGCAGCCCCGCCGCCAGCGACTCCACGTCGCCCTTGGCGTCGAAGAAGTCGGTGGCTGAGAGGGCTTCGCCCCATTGCTCGGGCCGCCGGCCGCCGTAGGAGATGCCCGCGATCCGCTCCGGCTGGACCGCGAGGTCCGCCTCCTGCCCCAGGAAGCAGCGCCCGATCTCGAAGAGCCGCGCGCGGGGCTCGCCCCGGTTGAGGTTATAGCGCAGGGTCTGGACCAGGCCCGCGGCGAGCGAGGTGCGCATCGCGCTCATCTGGCTGGCGATCGGATTGGCCAGGCGCACCGGCGCCTGGTTGCCGCAGAAGTCGACCTCCCAATCCTCGGGGACGAAGCTGTAGTTGACGACCTCCTGGTAGCCGAGGGCGGCCAGCAGGTGGCGCAGGTCGAAACGGCTGCGCTCCCCCTCGTGCAGCGGCAGCATCGGCGCCGAGGCGCGGGGCGGGACGTCGGGCACGTGCTCGTAGCCGTGGATGCGCGCGACCTCCTCCACGAAGTCCTCCTCGATCGCGAGATCGAAGCGCCAGGAGGGCGGCGTGGCGCGCAGCGCCCCGCCCTCGACTTGCGGCCGGCAAGCGAGCCGGTCCAGGACTTCATGGATGCGCAGGTCGCCGACCTCGTACCCCAGGAGCGCACGCACCCGCCGGGGCCGGACTGCGACTGCCGGGCGTTCGGGCAACATGCCTTGCGCATGGGAAACGGGGCCGGCCTGGCCGCCACATACCTCGAGCGTGAGCTGGGTGGCGCGCTCGAGCGCGGCGCGGCTGCCGGCGAAGTCGACTCCACGCTCGAAGCGATAGGCGGCATCGCTCGAGAGCGCGAGCTCTCGCACCTTTCCCTGCACCGCTTCCGGATGGAAGAAGGCGGATTCGAAGAACACGTCGGTGGTGCCGGCCCCCACCATCGTGGCGTGACCGCCCATGACCCCTCCAAGGGCCACGGGACCGGTCGCGTCGGTGATCGCCAGGAGGCCCGGGCGATGCTCCACGACCTGTTCGTTCAGGAGCTTCAGGCTCTCGCCGGGCTGGGTGAAGCGCACGCCGATGGCGCCCTCGAGCTTCGAATCGTCGAAGGCGTGCATCGGCTGGCCCAGCTCGAGCATCACGTAGTTGGTGATGTCCACCAGCGGGCTGATGGCACGCAGCCCCGCGCGTTCGAGGCGGCGCACCATCCATTCGGGGGAGGCGGCGGCTGCGTCGAGGCCGCGGATCACGCGGCCGAAATACTGGCCGCAGGCCCCGGGCGCCGCGATCGAGACCTCGCGGCGATCGTCGATGGCAGAACCCACCGCCGGGACCGGCGCGGCCGTAAGCGCCCGGCCGGTGATCGCTGCAACGTCGCGAGCGATGCCGAGCATCGAGAAGCAGTCGCCGCGATTGGGCGTGAGCTTGAGGGTGAGGTAGGTGTCGTCGAGGCCGAGCACGGTGCGCACATCGGCCCCGACGGGCGCGGCCCCATCCAGCACCAGCAGGCCACCGTGGTCGTCCGACAGGCCGAGCTCGCGCGCGGAGCACAACATGCCGTGGGACTCGACACCGCGTAGCTTGGCGCGCTTGATCTCGAAGGCCTTGCCGTCGGCGCCCGGCGGCAGCTTGGCGCCGACTACCGCGCACGGGACCTTCTGCCCCTCGGCCACGTTGGGCGCGCCACAGACGATCTGGAGCAGCTCGCCGGTGCCCGCGTCGACCTCGGTCACGCGCAGTTTGTCGGCGTTGGGATGCGGCGCCACGCTCTTCACGTG
>JBBQBW010000429.1:0-3278 GCA_038318025.1 Burkholderiales bacterium
CGGTCGGGACCGGCGGGGTAGTTGCCGGGGGTGAGGGTGCTGGACGGCATGGGGTCTCTCCTCGAATCGTGGGGTGTCGAGGTTCGACGCGCGCGGAGGCGCGGTGGTTCGCCCGGCAGCGCATGTAAAGGGACCCAGCTACGGCGGTGTAGGAACTCGAGCCAATTGAATCCACAAAAAGAGAAGGGCCCCATTGCCGGGGCCCTTCGAGCGCGGCGCCGTAGCCTACAGCACCTCGCAGGGCGCTCCCGCCGACTCCATCAACGAACGCACCTGCCGCGTGAGCGAGCCCAGGATCAACTCGGAGAAGCCGCGTCCGCGGGGCGGGCCCAGCACGATCTGCGCGACCCGCTGCTCCTTGGCGAAATCGGCGATCGCCTCGGCGCTGTAGCCCACCACCATGTGCGTGCGATAGGGCACGCCCGCGGCGTCGAGAGCGCGCCGCACCGGCGCCAGTTCGCGCTCGGCGTCCTCCTTGTGGAAGGTGAACACTTGGTCCTTGTCGAAGAACATGCGCACGTGGCCGGTGTAGGGCTGCTGCACCGACAGAAGCTCCACCGTGATCGGCCCGCGCTGCTGCAGCCGCTCGAGGAAGGTGATGCCCCAGGAAGAATCGCGGTCGCCCACCACCGGAAACAGGATTTTGGTCGTCATGGTCGGCCTCCTCAGGCGTGGTGGCCGGCCACGGCGGGCTTGGGCGTGGCCAGGTCCTCGATCGGAGATCGTGCCGCGACCCGCGCCGCCATCCACTTGCCCGCGACCACCACCAGGATCGCGCAGACGGCCGGGAAGAGCTTGTGCATCACCGGCACGCTCGCGTCCACCCAGGCCTTCACCGAAACGTCCTCCACGGCCATCTCGCCCGCGACCCATCCCAGGAGGCCCGCGCCGAGGATGATGACCACCGGGTACTTCTCCATCAGCTTCAGCACCAGGGTGCTGCCGAAGACGATCAGCGGGATGCTGATGGCCAGGCCGATCACCAGCAGCGTGGTGTTGCCCTTGGCCGCGGCGGCCACGCCGATCACGTTGTCGAGGCTCATCACCAGGTCGGCGAGGATGATCGTCTTGATCGCGGCCCACAGCTGGTCGCTCGCCTCGAGGTTCTCGTCGCCGTTGTTCTCCACCAGCATCTTGGCGCCGATCCACAGCAGCAGCACGGCGCCCACGATCTTGAGGTACGGCACGTCCAGCAGCATCACCGCGAAGAACGTGAGGATGATGCGCAGCACGATAGCGCCCATGCTGCCGAAGATGATCGCGTTCTTCTGCTGTTTCGGCGGGAGGTTGCGGCTCGCCAGCGCGATCACCACCGCGTTGTCCCCCGACAGCAGGATGTTGATGACGATGATCTGCCCCAATGCCACCCACAGCACCGAACTGCTCGTCCACTCGCCCATTGCATCCCCCGACGGCCACCCGGCGGGGGCCCATGGGAGAGAGGCTACGGGGGTGGGCTGACAGCTCCGTGAGGCCTGGCTGAACGGCGGCTTACGGGGAAAGGGGCGGAAACACGACCCGGAAGAGGTTTCCCTCGCCGTCGCCATCCTCCTCGAGGCTCACTTCGGCCCCGTGGACGCGGGCGATTTCGCGCACGATGGCCAGGCCCAGGCCGCTGCCGTCGGCGCCGCCGTCGTGCAGGCGGTGGAAGCGCTCGAAGACGCGCTCGCGCTCCTGCGGGGGGATGCGCACCGCGTCGTCGCTCACCGAGACGCACGCCCGCGGGCCCGAGGCCACCCGCACGGTGACGCGACCGCCCTCACGGGAGTAGCGGATCGCGTTGTCGAGCAGGTTGTCGAGGAGGTCGGCGAGGCTCGAAGGGTCGGCCAGCACGATCGCCGGCGCCTCGGGCCCCTCGAACCCCAGGTCGATGCCGCCCTTCAGGGCCTGGGGCACCCATCCCTGGGTGACATCCATCGCGAACGGCCCCAGGTCCAGGGGCTGGAGTGCCTGGACGCGCGCGGCATCGGGGTCGTTTCGCGCGAGGGACAGGAGCTGCGAGACGATGCGCGAGAGCCTCTCGGCGCCCACGTAGAGGCGCCCCACCACCTCCCGGCGGCTGGCGACGTCCTGGTCGCGCAGCAGCAGCTCGGCCTGTGCCCTCAAGCCCGCCACCGGCGTCTTGAGCTGGTGCGCGGCATCGGCGATGAAGCGGGTCTGCAGCGTGAGGACGTGGTCCAGCCTCTGGAGCACGCCGTTGATGGAGTGCACCAGCGGGCGCAACTCGGCCGGGAGGTCGCCCTCGGGGATCGGGCTGCGGTCGAGGTGGGAGCGCAGCGCCAGCGCACGCTGCAGGCCCTCGACGGGGACGAGGCCGCGATCCACGCCGATCCACACCAGCAGCACCATCAGCAGCACGGTGATGGCCTGGGGCAGGAGCGCGGCGACGGCGATCTCGCGCGCGAGCTCCTCGCGCTTGACCATCGTTTCCGCCACCCGCACGCGCACGTCCTGCAGCCCATTGGGCCCGACGCGAACCTCGGCCACTCGCACGGCGCGGCCGTCTTCCACGGCGTCGTAGGCGACCTCGGCCGCCGGCGCTCCGCGAGCCGCCGGCGGCGCGGCGATCGGCACCCCATCCACCAGCCGGTCCCCGGGGGCGATGACGGCGAAGGCGATGCGGTCGACCGGGTCCGAGAGCAGCAGGCGGCGCGTGGGCTCGTCGAGCTCCAGGTGGGGGGAGCCGCCGTCGCGCCGCACGTGGAACGCGAGGTCGCGTGCCAGCTCCACCAGGGCCTTGTCGTAGGCGCGTCGCGAGAAGTCGCGCGCGGAATGCAGGTCCCAGGCCGCCTCGGCGACCAGCAGCAGCGCCAGCGGCCCGATCAGCCAGGCGAGCAGCTGGGTGCGCAGCCGCCGGGGGCGCTCAGGCGGCATTGTCGATGAGGTAACCCATGCCGCGCACGGTGCGGATGTCCATGCCGGTGGCCTCGAGCTTGCGGCGCAGGCGGTGGACGAACACCTCCACGGTATTGCTGCTCGAGGCGTCGTCCCAGCCGTAGAGGTTGTCGAGGATCTGCTGCTTGGTGACCACGCGGCCGGCCCGCATCAGCAGCAGCTCGATCACCGCGAACTCGCGCGAGGTGAGTTCGACGGGCTCTCCGTCGCAGAAGAGCCGCCGGCCGCCGGTGTCCAGCGTGAGCCGCCCGTGGACGATGCTCGAGCTCGCGTGCGCGTGGGAGCGGCGGATCAGCGCCCGCACCCGCGCTTCCAGCTCGTACAGGTGGAAGGGCTTGGCGATGTAGTCGTCGGCGCCGAGGTCCAGGCCCTTGGCCTTGTCC
>JBBQBW010000430.1:0-3272 GCA_038318025.1 Burkholderiales bacterium
CAGTTGTTCGCGGCGTACATCTCCCATTGGTTGGGGTTGGGCTCGCCCGTCATCGATTTCGAGCCGTCGCGCCCGCGCCAGCCGGAGAGGAAGCCCACGCCGGAGCCGGGCGCGGTTTCCCAGTTCACGATGAAGTCGGGATAGTCGCGGTACTTGCGGCTGCCGTCGGCGGCGGTGAACGCGGGCAGCTCGAGGCGCCAGGCGAGGTCCACCAGGACGTCCTGGAACGGCCGGCATTCTCCCTTCGGCGGCACCACCGGGATGCGCACCGAATCCGTGGGTCCGTCGAATTCGGAGATCGGGCGGTCGAGGATCGACATCACGTCGTGGCGTTCGAGGTACGTGGTGTCCGGCAGCACCAGGTCGGCGAACGCCGTCATCTCGGACTGGAAGGCGTCGCACACCACCAGGAACGGGATCTTGTACTCGCCATCGGCGCCGCGGTCGTTCAGCATCCGCCGCGCTTCGCCCGTATTCATCGACGAGTTCCACGCCATGTTGGCCATGAAGATCATCAGCGTGTCGATGGGATACGGGTCGCCGCGCCAGGCATTGGTGACGACGGTGTGCATCAGCCCGTGCACCGATAGCGGGTACTCCCATGAGAACGCCTTGTCGATGCGGATCGGCTCGCCGGCGGCGTCGACGAACAGGTCGTCGGGAGAAGCGGGCCATCCCATCGGGGGTGTCGCGAGCGGCGTGTTCGGCTGCACCATGTCCGGGTTGCTCGGCCCCTTGGACGAGGGCGGGATCCCGCGCGGGTAGGGCGCCTTGTGGCGGAAGCCGCCGGGACGGTCGATGGTGCCCAGCAGCGACATCAGCACCGCCAGCGCCCGGATGGTCTGGAAGCCGTTGGAGTGGGCGGCGAGGCCGCGCATCGCGTGGAAGGCTACGGGGCGGCCGGTGACGCTCGCGTGCTCCACGCCCCACGAGTCGGTCCACCGGATCGGCAGCTCGAAGGCCTGGTCGCGCGCCACGGTACCCATTTCGCGCGCGACGCGGCGGATGGTGTCGGCCGCGATGCCGGTGATGCCTTCGGCCCACTCCGGCGTCTTGTCGGCGAGGCTCGCCTTCAGCAGCTCGAAGGCGGGTGCCACCGGCTTGCCGTCGAGTGTAAAGCGTCCCTCGATCTCGGGCACGGCGCCAGGCGCGTGGCTCGCAACCGGGCGGCCGGTGGCGCGGTCCCACCACACGTGGTTCTGCGGGTAGAGCTCCCACACCACCGGGCGCGCGGCGTCCTGCACCGGCAGGCCGTGGCGCGGGCTCTGCGGATCCATGTCGAGGAGGAAGCCGCCGTTGGTATAGCGCGCGACGAACTCGTGGTCGTAGTACCCGGTGCGCACCAGCTCGTGGGTGAGGGCGAGCAGCAGCGCCCCATCGGTGCCGGGGCGGATCGGGATCCACTCATCGGCGATCGCGGAGTAGCCGGTGCGCACCGGATTCACCGAGATGAACCGGCCCCCCTGGCGCTTGAACTTCGAGAGCGCGATCTTGAGCGGATTGGAGTGGTGGTCTTCGGCGGTGCCGATCATCACGAACAGCTTCGCGTGGTCGAGGTCGGGGCCGCCGAACTCCCAGAACGAGCCGCCGATGGTGTAGATCATCCCCGCGGCCATGTTCACCGAGCAGAAGCCGCCGTGGGCCGCGTAGTTCGGCGTGCCGAACTGGCGCGCGAAGAGGCCGGTGAGGGCCTGCATCTGGTCGCGCCCGGTGAACAGCGCGAACTTCTTGGGATCCGTGGCGCGGATTCCCGCGAGGCGCGTGGTGAGCATCCCCATCGCTTCTTCCCACGAGATCGGCTCGAACTCGGCGGCGCCGCGCTCGGTGCCGGCCTTGCGGCGCAGCGGCCGGGTGAGCCGCGCCGGCGAATTCTGCTTCATGATTCCCGAGGCGCCCTTGGCGCAGATGACGCCCCGGTTGATCGGGTGCTCGGGGTTGCCGTCGATGTAGCGGACCTCGCCATCGCGCAGGTGCACGCGGATGCCGCAGCGGCAGGCGCACATGTAGCAGGTGGTGGTCTTGGTCTCGGCGCGCGGATTATCCATAAGTCCCCGCCAATGTAGCGCGTCCCGCCCCGGACCGATAACCGTTTTTTGGATTAACGCCTACTTGCGCTTCCGATAGGCGGCGCGGCAGTGGGCGATGAAGCGTTCCAGGGTTGGCGACAGGCGCCGTTTCTCGTGGTGGACGAGATAGAAGGGGCGCCTGAGCGCGGGCAGCGCGGTGGCGAGGCGCGTGAGGCGCCCGAGGGCCAGCAGGTCCGCCACGGCGTGGCGCGACAGGCACGTGATGCCCAGGCCCGCCGCGACGGCCTGCTTGATCGCCTCGGCGCTGCCCAGCTCCGCGTCGGTCTTCAGGCGATGCAACAGTGGCAGGAGTGCGTGCTCCACCACTTCGCGCGTGCCGGAGCCGGGCTCGCGCAGCAGCCACGTGGCCTCGGCCAGGGCCTCGAGGGGGATGCGGCCGCGCCGCCTCGCGAGCGGGTGCCCGGGCGCGCACACCACCACCAGCTCGTCCTCGATCCACGGCAGCACCGCCAGTCGCGGCTCGGCCGTCGGACCCTCGATGAGGCCCAGGTCGACCTCGAGCTCCGCCACGGCGCGCGCGACGTGCTGCGTGTTGCCGATCTCGACCGAGAAGTGCGCCGCCTCCTTGCGGCGATAGGAGGCGATGAGGCCCGGGAGCACGTAATTGCCGATGGTGGTGCTCGCGGCGAGGTGCAACCGCGGCGCCGCGGCGCGCCCGGATTTTCCGAACCGGGTTTCGAGGCCCTGGGCCGCGTCGAGCAGCACGCGCGCCTCCTCGAGCATGCTGCGCCCGTGCTCGTTCAGCACCAGGCGCCGGCCGACGCGGTCGAAGAGCTGCCCGCCGAGGAGCGCCTCGAGCTCGTTCAGCGCGGCGCTGGTGGCCGGTTGCGACAGCGCGATGCGCTTGGCCGCGGCGGTGGTGCTGCCGGCGCGCGCCACGGCGACGAAGATCTGGAGCTGCCTCAGGGTGAGCCGCATCGAAGGATTCCGTGCAATCCCCAAGAGTGCCATGATCCGCCCTACATGCCGCCGGCATCCCCAACTCAGGGAGATCCCATGCAACTCCGCACCGCTTTGCGCAGCGCCCTCGCACTCGTCGCCATTCTGTCCTGCACCGCCGTCCAGGCGCAGGTGTTCCGCGCCTACCTGTCGGTCGGCGGTTCCGACAGCAACCCGTGTTCCGTCCAGCTTCCCTGCCGCCTGCTGCCCGCGGCGCTCAACGCGATCGTGGACGGCGGGGAAGTC
>JBBQBW010000431.1:0-3266 GCA_038318025.1 Burkholderiales bacterium
CATCTACCACGCGTCTTCCTCGGAGATGTTCGGGCAGGCGCGCGAGTCGCCGCAGAGCGAGGACACGCCGTTCAACCCGGTGAATCCGTACGCGGCCGCGAAGGTGTACGCGCACCAGATGGTGCGCATCTATCGCGGCAGCTACAAGCTCTACGTCGCGAGCGGGCTGCTCTTCAACCACGAGAGCGAGCGCCGGCCGCTGCACTTCGTGACCCAGAAGATCGCCTACGGGGCCGCCTGCGCCTCCCTGGGCATCGACGATTCCCCAGACCTGAACGAGATGGGGCGGCCGATCGTGCAGAACGGCAAGCTCGCCCTCGGCAACCTCGAGGTGGCCCGCGACTGGGGGCATGCGGCGGATTTCGTGCGCGCGATGTGGCTGATGTTGCAACGGGAACAGGCCGACGACTACGTGATCGGGACGGGTACAATCCACACGCTGCGCGACCTGTGCGAGACCGCCTACCGCTCGGTGGGCCGGGATTGGCGCGACAGCGTCGTGAGCGACCCGGGCCTCGTCCGGCCCCTGGAATCGGGGCAGACCCTGGCCGATCCCACCAAGGCGAAGAGGATGCTCGGCTGGGAGCCCACGGTAAGCTTCGAGCAGATGGTCGCGCGCATGGTGGACGCGCAGGTGAAGCGATTGAACACAACCAGAGGCTGAAATGAAAAAGGCATTGATCACGGGCGTGACCGGCCAGGACGGCGCGTACCTCGCCGAGTTCCTGCTCGAAAAGGGGTACGAGGTCCACGGCATGAAGCGGCGCACGTCGCTCTTCAACACCGATCGCATCGACCACCTCTACCGGGATCCGCACGAGTCCGGCGTGAGGCTCTTCCTCCACCACGGGGACATGACCGACAGCTCGAGCCTCACCCGCATCATCCAGCAGGTGTCGCCCGACGAGATCTACAACCTCGCCGCCCAGTCCCACGTGGCGGTGTCGTTCGAGGAGCCCGAGTACACCGCGAACTCCGACGCCCTCGGCGCGCTGCGGATCCTCGAGGCGATGCGCATCCTCGGGCTCGAGAAGAAAGCCCGTTTCTACCAGGCCTCGACCTCGGAGCTGTACGGCCTGGTGCAGGAAGTGCCGCAGAAGGAGACGACTCCCTTTTATCCGCGCAGCCCCTACGCGGTGGCCAAGCTCTACGCCTACTGGATCACGGTGAACTACCGCGAGGCCTATGGCATGTACGCGTGCAACGGCATCCTCTTCAACCACGAGAGCCCGGTGCGCGGGGAGACGTTCGTCACCCGCAAGATCACCCGGGCGCTGGCGCGCATCAAGCTGGGCCTGCAGGAATGCCTCTACCTGGGCAACCTCGACGCCAAGCGCGACTGGGGCCACGCCAAGGACTACGTGCAGATGATGTGGCTGATGCTGCAGCAGCAGCAGGCCGAGGACTTCGTGATCGCCACCGGCGAGCAGTTCAGCGTCCGGCAGTTCGTGGAAGCGGCGGCGAAGGAGATCTCCCTCAAGATCACCTGGAAGGGCCAGGGACCGGAGGAGAAGGGCTACGACGAGCGCGGCAAGTGCATCGTCGCGGTCGATCCGAAGTATTTCCGGCCGACCGAAGTGGAGGCCCTGCTGGGAGATCCTTCGAAAGCCAAGAACAAGCTGGGCTGGGTGCCGAAGATCCGTTTCGCCGAGCTGGTGGCCGAGATGATGCGCGAGGACCTCAAGGTGGCCGAGCGCGACGAGCTGGTGAAGAAGCATGGCTTCGCCACCTTCAACTACCACGAATGAGCGGCGCGAAGGCCTGAATGTCGAATGAGAAGATCTACGTCGCGGGGCACCGCGGCATGGTGGGTTCTGCGATCGTGCGCAGCCTCGAGCGGCGCGGCGCGACCGGCATCGTCACGCGCACACACGCCGAGCTCGACCTCGTGTCGCAGGCCGACGTCCGGGCGTTCATGCAGGCCGAGCGTCCCGACGCGGTGGTGATGGCGGCGGCGAAGGTGGGCGGCATCCACGCCAACGACACCTACCCGGCGGAGTTCATCTACGACAACCTCATGGTCCAGAACAACGTGATCCACGAGGCGTGGCGCTCCGGGGTGCAGAAGCTGCTGTTCCTGGGCTCCTCGTGCATCTACCCGCGCATGGCGCCGCAGCCGATGCGCGAGGATGCGCTGCTCACGGGGCTGCTCGAGCCGACCAACGAGCCGTACGCGATCGCCAAGATCGCGGGCATCAAGATGTGCGAGTCGTACAACCGCCAGTACGGCACCGACTACCGCAGCGTGATGCCGACCAATCTCTACGGCCCGGGTGACAACTACCATCCGGAGAACAGCCACGTGATCCCCGGCATGATCCGCCGCTTCCACGAGGCGAAGGAGCGCGGGGCCGGCGAGGTGGTGATCTGGGGCACCGGCTCCCCGCGCCGGGAGTTCCTCTACGTGGACGACATGGCCGAAGCCAGCGTGCACGTGATGGAGCTCGACCGCGCGGCCTACCAGGCCAATACGCAGCCACGCCTGTCGCACATCAACGTGGGATCGGGCGAAGACATCAGCATCCTCGAGGTCGCCAAGTTGGTGGCGAAGACGGTGGGCTACCTGGGCCGCATCGAGAACGACCCCTCCAAGCCCGATGGCACGCCGCGCAAGCTGATGGACGTGGGGCGCCTGAAGTCGCTGGGCTGGTTGCCCGCCGTGAGCCTCGAGCAGGGTCTCGGCTTCGCCTATCGCGACTTCCTTTCCGCCCCCCACCGGGGATAACGTGCCCGGTTCGCGCGTCACGGTCGCGGTCCCGTCGTACAACCAGGGGCGGTACCTGGAGCAATGCCTCGAATCGATCTTCGCCCAGGGGGTCGCGGTCGAGGTGTTCGTCTGCGACGGCGGCTCCAGCGACGATTCGAAGGTGGTCATCGAGCGCTGGGCGCCGCGGCTCGCCGGCTGGCGCAGCCACCGGGACGGCGGGCAGGCCGAGGCCATCAACGAGGGCGTGGCGCGCGGCACCGCACCCTATGTGTGCTGGCTCAATAGCGACGACTGGCTGATGCCGGGCGCGCTACAGCGGCTCGTCGATGAGCTGGAGGCCCATCCCGAGGCGCCGATGGCCTATGGGCGCGCGTGGAATTTCATCGAGCGCACCGGCGAGACCCGGCCGGTGATCCTCATTCGCCCGTTCAGCGAGCGTGCGCTCGCCAATTTCTGCATCGTGCCCCAACCGTCGACGCTGATCCGGCGCACGGCATGGGACGCGGTGGGCGGCGTGGAAGCGGCAATGCACATGGCGATGGACTACGACCTGTGGTGG
>JBBQBW010000432.1:0-3256 GCA_038318025.1 Burkholderiales bacterium
TGAGGCATGTCGCTAATCAGGACATCAATAGTCTTGGTGGCGGTGGACATGGACGGAGGAAGCTCGGGCGGGGCCTTGCGGTCCTTGATCGAGAGGGCGCCGAGTGTCGCTCGCAGGATCGCCACCCGCTTAGCTGTCCCATCCCACCCTCCGATGAAGAGTAGCGCCCGGCCCGATCAAGGACCGCGGCCTCGGCCCGGGCGCAAAACCGGGGTATCAGACGCGCAAGCGACCCACCACGCGCACCCCGCAGCACCCGTCCGGGCGCACCACCACGAACTCCGCCTGCGCCACCGACAGCTTCGTGAGCGAGGCGATGTTCACGTTGTGAGTCACCATCGCCACGTTCGGCCCGCCTGGCTGACGCGAGTAGCCGGCGATGCGTTTCTTCACGCTCTCCACGTCGTCGGTCTCGCGATGGGGAAAGTCGAAGAACGAGGAGAGCGGCTCCCAGTCCTCGGCGCGCCCGAACGCGAGCATCGCGGTTTCCCGGCAACGGCACCACGGGCTCGTATAGACCTTGCCGATCGGCACGCGCTCGGCGCGTAGCCGCTCGCCCAGGCGCCGCGATTCGGCGCGGCCCGCCTCCGACAGGTTGCGCTGCGTGGCGCAATCGCCGATCTTGAACCCCGGCGGGTCGCCGAGCCCCGGCAGGGTGGAGGCGTGGCGCACCAGGATCACGTGGCCGCCCGCGCGCAGCCGCTTCCACACCGTGGCCGCGTCGTCGGTGGCGCCACGGGCCAGCGGCGCCGCGCAGGCGGCCAGCACGAAGGCGCGTCGTGAGAGCGCCACCGCGAGCTAGATCTTCACCGCCGGGTTGAGCGTGTAGCGCCCGGTGATCGACGCCTGCGCCAGCACGTGGCCCTCCACCGCGCGGCGCACGTCGTTGCCGCCGAAGTCCCCGGTGACGGGAAGGCGCTCCACGTCGAGCGCGAACACCGTGAACACGTAGCGGTGCGGGATCTCGTCGTTCCACGGCGGACACGGTCCATCGTAGCCGTAGTAGTCGCCCGCCATCTCGACGTCGGACGCGAACCAGCCGGTGTAGTCGTTGATGCCCTGGCGCGCGCCCTGCGGCGCCTCGGGGCCCGTCTTGCCGCGGGGTGTCACGCTCGAGGCGAACTCGCCCGCCCCGACGCTCGCCACGTGGGCCGGCAGGTCCACCAGCACCCAATGGAAGAAGTCGATGCGCGCGAGGGACTTCGGGACCACGCGGCCCTCCTGGTTCACGTCGTCGCCCTGGCTCGGCACGTCGGGATCGTGGCAGATCACCGCGAAGGAGCGCGCGCCCGCCGGCGCGCCCGACCAGGCGAGCTGCGGGTTGCGGTTCTTCGAGAGCGTCACGTGGGTGGCGTGATCCTGGGCGCAGAACGCGAACTCCGCCGGGATCACGCCGCCGTCGGCGAAACTCGAGCTCGCGAGCTTCATTTCCGGGGCGCCGCGCCGGGCGCGGCGGGAGCGGGCGTCACCGGCATGTCGGGCGTCCACGTGATCTGGTGCAGCTCCACCTCGAACAACAGCGTCGATCCCGGCGCGATCTTGTCGCCGGCGCCGCGATCGCCGTAGGCCTTGTCGGCGGGGATGATGAGGGTCCGCTTGCCGGTCTCGCGCATTCCCACCAGCCCCTCGTCCCAGCCCTTGATCACACGGCCGGCCCCGACCATGAAGCCGAACGGCGTGGGGCGTCCCACCGAGGTGTCGAACTGCACGCCCTTGCACCCGGGCGCCTTCGGGTCGTAGAGCCAACCGGTGTAGCCCACCAGCACGGCGTTGCGCGACTGGACCTCCTTGCCGGTGCCGACTTTGATGTCGCGCACCACCAGCTCCTTCGGCGCCGGCGCGCAGGCTTCGACCGGGCGCACCGGCGCGGGCGGCGGCGAGGTAGCGGCGATGGGAGCGCGGGTGCCGGAGGCGCAGGCCGAGGCGAGCGCCGCTGCGACGAGGAGTGCGAGGGTGTTCTTCATTCAGGAGCTCCTTGGAAAAGACGAAACGCAATTCAGCGGCCGCGCGCGACCCCTTCGCGGCGGGAGTCGGCCCCGCCCTCGAGGCCCGCGGCGGTGCGGCGGATTCCTATCAGGCCGCTGGTCATGGGAATGGTGCTGACCTGGTGGCCCATGGCGGCGAGCGCCGCCCGCACGCCTTCGAGGGCCGTGCCCTGCTCCACCTCCGTGGGACCGTTGCGGCTGCCGAAGTTCGGCAGGTCGATGGCGGCCTGCAGGCCGAGGCCCCAATCGAGCGTGGCCACCAGCGTCTTGGCGACGTAACCGATGATGAAGCTGCCGCCGGGGCTGCCGAGCGCCATCTCGACGCGGCCGTCACGGCCATAGACCAGGAATGGCGCCATGGAGCTTCGCGGCCGCTTGCCGGGAGCCACGCTGTTGGCGACGGCGCCGGACGGGTCCGTGGGCAACATGTTGAAGTCGGTGAGCTCGTTGTTGAGCATGAAGCCGCGCACCATCACCTTCGAGCCGAAGAAGCCTTCGATGGTGGTGGTCATCGACACCACGTTGCCCCAGCGGTCGACGATCGCGATGTGGCTGGTTCCCGCCGCCTCATCGTGGGGGTCGGAGGCGAAGGCCAGCTTCGCGCCCGGCGGCGTGCCCGCCTGCGCCACGCCCATGGATTTCTCCGGGCGGATCGCCCGCGCGCGCGACGCGAGATAACCCCGATCGAGCAGCCCCAGCACCGGCACGTCGACGAAGCGGTCGTCGGCCACGTACTTGTTGCGATCGGCGAACGCGAGGCGCGAAGCCTCGGAGAAGAGGTGGACCGCCTGAGTCGAGTTGGGGCGAACGCTCGCCATGTCATGAAGCTCGAGCATGCCGAGGATCTGCAGCACCGCGATGCCGCCCGACGACGAGGGCGGCATGCCGCAGAGGCGCAAGCCGCGGTAAGCGCCGCACAGCGGCTGCACGTCGCGCACGCGGTAGCCCGCGAGGTCCTCGAGGGTCATCGAGCCCCGGTTGGCGTGGCCGTTCACCGCGGCCACGATGTCGCGCGCCACTTCGCCGGTATAGAAGGCGTCGGAGCCGTGCCGCGCGATGAGGCGGAGCGTGCGCGCGAGCTCCGGGTTGCGCAGCACGTGCCCGGGCGTGAGCGCGGGGCCCGAAGCGTCGTAGAAGTAGGCGCGCGCGGCGGGATCCCGCGGCAACGCCTTGTCCGCGGCGAGCATCCGGTGCACGCGCCCCGACAACATCCACCCCTTCTCGGCGAGGAAGATGGCCGGCTCGAAGAGCGCGGCCCACGGCAGCTTGCC
>JBBQBW010000433.1:0-3251 GCA_038318025.1 Burkholderiales bacterium
GCAGAATGTTGAGGGGGTTCATGCCGGTGATGCCGAACATCGCGTGGGGGAACACGTACGAGTTGGCGATCGGCATGATCAGGCACAGCAGCACCGCGCCGTTGCGGAAGTCGCGCAGGCACAGCAGGCACCCGAAGAGCGACACCGCCACCAGCAGCGCCGGCGTGCCGACGAACCCCACCAGGACGCCCCAGAAGATGCCGAACGCGGCGAGCCCGCCGTAGAGGGCCGCGGGCCGCAGCCACTGCTGCGCCTTCCACGCGTCCCACCGGTCGCGCAGCGCCTCGCGGCGGCCGCGAAGGCGATCGGCGAAGGCAATGGGGCGGGCGATCGAGGACATGCGGGTCGGCTCCTCGCGCGCGGTCGCGCCGGCGAGGCGCGCAGCGTCGCCGGCGGCCATCGGGGCGAGCATCGCGGCGACGAACGATTGTTGGGTCGCGTACGCCGCGGGGGCATCGGTGGTGAGGCTGGAGACGCGCACCAGCATGCCGTCCGGCACGCGGCCGGCGAGGCCGCTCCTCAGTTGTTCGCGCAGGCGCTCGCCGCGGCCCAGCACCACACGGTCGCCCATGGTGAACCAGTAGGTCACCGGCTCCGAGCGATCGCCGCGCAGGGCGTGGAAACGGGTCGCCGGCAGGTCGCGACCGGAAGCCTGGAGGCGCCCGTGGGCGAGGCCCTGGATGCTGAAGCCCTGGGCGGAGTAGCAGACCTCCTGGCGGTGGGCCTTCAACGCATCGCTCTGGTCGCCGCCGTAGGCGATGGTGAGCAGCATCTGCTCGCCCGCCGCGTTCACGTAGGTGCGGTTCAGCACCTGGCCGTAGAGCCGGTCCAGGCTCGCCTTCACGTCGGGCGCGGTGCCCACGGCCGCCTCGGCCACATCGAGCTTCCATTCGCCGAACTGCGCCGGCACCAGCGCCTCGAGGTCCGTCGGGCGGGCGTCGGCCACGGGACGCAGCATCGGGGCGGCGGCGGCGGTGGTCGCCATCGCCACGCCCGCCAGGATGAGCGCCATGCGGGGCAGCACGCCGGGTTCGGCCGCGGCAGCGTGCTCGCGGACGGGGGGAAGCTTGCCGGAACGGCGGTCGAGCGCCAGCAGCAGCCCCAGCGCCACCACGAATACCAACATGCCAGCCACGGTGTGGAACATGCCCTGGGCCGCCTCGGGGCCGAAGTGCACGGTGACCAGCACCAGCCCCAGCACCCGCAACACGTTGGCGACGATCGCGATCGGCACGATGGCGGCCAGCAGCAGCGCGGTGCGCGCGGGCTTGCGCGGGCCGGTGAGGCGCAGGTAGAGGAGCGAGAGCGCCGTGAGGCTCACCAGGGAGTTCAGGCCCGAGCACGCGTCGGCCACCAGCATCTCGTGGTTGCCCACGGTGAGCACCACGCCGCTGCGCTCCACCTGATAGCCCAGCAGGCGCACCAGGTTCTCCACCGCCACCGACACGATGCCCTTCAGGGGCTGGGTCAGCTGGTCGAGCACGAATCCCGGCAGCGGGATCACGAAGAAGAGGAACAGCACCGGGAAGGCGAGGCGCCGCAGCGCGGTCCACCCCCCGGCGAGCAGCACCAGGCCCGCCACCACCGGCAGGTGGGAGGCGACCTCGAAGAGCATCAGCGACTGGGTGCGGCCGAGGAGATAGAGCAGCAGCCCCGCGCCGAGGGCGAGCCCCCCGGCCACCGGCGCAGGGCGCGAGGCCGCGAGGAGCGCTCGGTCCTTCCACACCAGCCACGCCACGACCGCGAGGATCAGCGGGCCGTGGGCGTAGGCGTCGTCGCTCCACAACCCCTTGGCGAGGTCGAGGTAGGTCGGCACGTAAAGGAGGGCCAGGCCCGCCGCGACCGCGAGCCAGGCCCACTGGGGGGCCCGGTCAGCGCGTTGGAGGCTGGGCTCGAGGACCGTCGACATGGCGGTCCCGGGATCAGTACGCGTTGATCAACGTCCCGACGACACGCGCTCCGGTATCCGAGAGTTCACGGATCACGCGGGAGGTATCGGCGAGCTTGGTCTTGTTCTTGCGCGAGACGATCAGCGCATCGCCCGAGCGGAAGGTGATGGTCTGCGTGTCCGCGTAGGGCTTGGCGGGCGGCGTGTCGATGATCACCACGTCGTACACCGACTGCAGGTCCTTCATGAGGCTGCTGAAGAGCGGGCGCGACAGGAGCTCCTGCGGGTTGGGCGGGAGCGGCCCGGCGGGAAGCACCGACAGGCGCGACAGGCCCGGCACCGGGAAGGTCGCCTTGTTCTCGGAGCGGCCCGACAGGAGGGAGGCGAGTCCATGGGTCGCCGGCAGGCCGAAGATCTGGTGCTGGCGGGGCTTCCTCAGGTCCGCATCGACCAGCAGGGTGCGCGCGCCCAGCTGCGAGAACACGATCGCCAGGTTGGCGGCGACATAGCTGCGGCCCTCGCCGTGGTCCGGGGAGGCGACCACCAGCGCCTTGCGGCCGGTCTCGGGCTTGTACCAGCGGATCATGAGCTGGGTGCGAAGCGCGCGCAGCTCCTCGGTGCGCGGGTGGAACGGCGCGAAGGCCGCCACCAGCTCGCGGCTCGGGCCCTCGCTCATCGCCGGGGCGAGGTGCGGGAAGTCGAACTGCTTGGAGAGCGCGTAGCCCACGTCGGCCTCGGAAATGAACCCCAGGCGCACGGCGGCCTCGCCGAAGCGGATGCCATCGCGCGACTGGAATTCCAGGACGCGGTCGACCTGCGCGTGGGTGAGCTTGCCGTCGTCCACCAGGATCGCGCCGATGCAGCGCTCGGGGCGTGCGGTCAGGGCGCGATGGGAATCGAGGGGAAGGACGTTTTCCTGCAGGTTCATTTCGGGTATCTCCGTTCAGACGGGGCTTGGGAGGGCGCGATTGCTGCCGTCGTTGCCGCTGAGCAGCCGCGACGGGCGCCATTCCTGCAGTTCGCCGAGCAGCGGCACGTCGAGGCCCGAGTCGAGGTCGTTGGACGAGCGCACGCGGCGGTCGAGGAGCTCCATCAGGAACACCGCTGCCAGGCCCAGCACCAGGCCCAGGATCACGCCGAGTGCCAGGTTCACGACCTTGCGCGGCTTGGCCGGGCGGGTGGGCTCCAGGGCGGGATTGAGCAGCGTCACGTTCGAGACGCGCGCGCCGCTCTCCACCTTGTTCACCAGGAAGCGCGCGAGCGCCGCCTCGTAGGCCTTCTGCGCCGTCTCCACGTCGCGGGTGAGCACGAGGGCGGCGTTGCGCGCCTCGCGCATCTTCATCACGCGCTCGCGTTGCGAGGC
>JBBQBW010000434.1:0-3241 GCA_038318025.1 Burkholderiales bacterium
CGAAACCGCGCAGGTCCGGCGTGACGATGCGGTAGCGCGCGGCGAACGCCTCGACCTGCGGCTGCCACAGCTTGCCGTCGTTCGCGAACGCATGGATCAGCACCACCGGGAGGCCGCGACCGTTGTCGTCGAACGCGATCACGCCGGCGCTGCCGCTCGCGCCGCCGCGCGCCCGAAGATCACCGCCTTGCCATTGGCCGTGCCGGTCATGTAGGCCTGGCCGTGGAAGCCGCCCATTACGCCCCCGGCCGCGAAGAGGTTCGGAATGACCGCGTCGCGAACGTCCTTCACGCGTGCCGACGCGTCCACCGTGAGCCCGCAGTAGGTCGCCAGCACCACGCTTTTCGAGGGATACGCATAGAACGGGGCGGTCGCGATCGTCACCAGGTCGCCATAGTGGTTGCACAGGCCGTCGCGGCCGAAGGCGGGATCGACGCCGCGCCCGACCGCCTCGTTGTACGCGGCGACCGTGCGCTCGAGCGCTGCGCCATCGAGGCCGAGCTTGCCGGCCATCTCGCGCAGCGTCGGCGCGGTGACGACCCGCCCCGCCGCGAGGTCCGCCTGGAAATCCATCGACGGGATGCCCGGGCGCCCGCGCTCGAAGATCGGCTGGTCGAAGATCTGGTACCCGATGCAGCCCGGTTGCCTGAGGCACGCCTCGCCGATCAGCTTGTACGACAGCGACTCGTCGACAAAGCGCTCGGCGCGCGAATTCACCGCGATGCCGCCGGCGTACATGGGAAACAGCAGGAAATGGTCCTCGGGTCCCGCGCTCGGATGATTGCCGAAGGTGCCCTTGATGTACGCCATGTCGCGAAAGCCCGCGCCGAGCTGCCAGGCCATGAGGAGGCCGTCGCCGGTATTGCCGTTGCCGCCCATGCGCTGCGCGCCCGCCTGCCCCGGCGCGAACAGATTCAGCAGGGTCTCGTTCCTCGAGAACCCGCCGGTCGCGAGGACCACGCCGCGACGCGCGCGCACCGCTTGCCGTGAGCCCTCCGATTCCACTACCGCGCCGGTGACCGGACCGCCCGGGCGCTCGCGCGTCAGGCGCCGCGCCGCGGCCCCGAGCCGCGTCTGCACCTTCCCCGTGGCACGGGCCCGCCCCGCCACGATGTCGAGCACTTCCTGTGCGTTACGCGAGTGGGCGCGCGGAACCGACTGCCCCGAGGCCACGAACACGCGCTCGAATCGGGCGCCGAGCGCTGCCAGCCACTCGTAGGCGGCGCGCTGCCCGTCCACGTAGGTGCGCACGAGGCTGTCGTCGTTCTCGTAGCCGCCGACGCGCCGCAGGTCTTCGTAGAGCTTGCCTTCCGAATCATCGATGCCGAGGCTGCGCTGCAGGTCGGTGCCGGCGAACGCGAACGAGCCGCCGGAGAGGATGGTCGCGCCGCCGATCTTCGGTTCCTTCTCGATGAGGAGTGTCGTCAACCCCAGCGTCGCCGCCTCGTGCGCGGCGCAATGGCCGGCGAGCCCGCCGCCCACCACGAGCAGGTCGACCTCCTCCGGAAGAGTCGCCGCGGCGCTCACGCGTTCGCCGTGGCCAATGCCGCGTGGACCTGGCCGAGGGCGCTCTGGGCTGCGATGCGGCCGAAGATCGACGCCTTGCCGAGGGACGAGCCGGTCATGTACGCGTTGCCGTGCAGGCCGCCCAGCACCTCGCCCGCGGCGTACAGGTTGGGGATCACCGTGTCGAAGACGTCGCGAACGCGCATGCGCGCATCGACCGAGACGCCGCAATAGGTGGCTACGATGACGCTGCGCGACGGATAGGCGTAGAACGGCGGTTCATCGATGCGCGCCAGCTTCCCGTAAGAGGTGCCGAGGCCGTCGCGCCCGAACTCGCGATCCTTGCCCTCTTCCACGGAGGCGTTGTAGGTTGCCATGGTGCGGGCGAGGCCCTCGGCATCGATGCCCATTTTGGCCGCAAGCTCCGCCAGGGTCGGCGCCTCGATCACCTGGCCGAGCGCGTGCTTGGCCTGGAACGCCATCGTCGGGATACCGGGGTCGCCCTTGTCGTAGATGCGCCGGTCGAAGATCTGGAAGCCGATGGCGCCGGGCTGCTTCAGCACCGCGTCGCCGATCAGCTTGTACGACTTGGACTCGTCGATGAAGCGCTCGCCGCGTGCGTTGACGGCGATGGCGCCCACGTAGATCGGCAGCATCAGCGCGTGCTCGTCGGGACCCGCCGCGGGATGGCCGCCGAAGGTGCCCTTGATGAAGCCCATGTCCTTCATGCCCGCGCCCAGCTCCCACGCCATGAGGAGGCCATCGCCGGTGTTGCCCACGCCGCCGGCGCGCAGCGCCCCGGCCTGCGAGGGCGCGAAGAGCTTGAGCAGGGCGTCGCTGCGCGAGAAGCCGCCGCTCGCCAGCACCACGCCGCGCACCGCGCGGATGGTGCTGGGCCTGCCGCCGGTCGCCACTTGCACCCCCTCCACCGGCGCGCCGTCACGCGATCGCACGAGGCGCCGCACGGGGGTCGAAACGCGCGTGCGCACGCGGCCCGTGGCCCGCGCGCGCGCAGCGAGGATTTCGAGTACCTCGCGCGGGTTGCGCGAGTGCCCGCGCGGCACCGACTGCCCGGCCGCGAGGAAGATCCTGTCGAACGCCACGCCCTGCTCCGCGAGCCACCCGTAGGTGGCGATCTGATGGTCGACGTAGGCGCGCACCAGCGACTCGTCATTGGCGTGCCCGCCCACCTTGCGCAGGTCGTCGAACAGGAGCTGCGGGGAATCCTCGATGCCCATCCTGCGCTGCAGGTCGGTGCCGGCGAACGCGAACGAGCCTCCGCTGAGCACCGTGGAGCCGCCGACGCGCGCCTCTTTCTCCAGGAGCAGCACATCGGCGCCGTGGGTCGCGAGCTCGATGGCCGCGCAGTGGCCGGCAAGGCCGCCGCCGACCACGACGACCTCGGCCTCCTCGCTCCAGGTCGCGTCCATCTTCACTCCGACTTGAGGTCGAGATCGCGGATCACCTTGCCCCACTTCCTGATCTCCTGCTCGATGAAGACACCGAACTGCTGCGGCGAGCCCCCGAGGATCACCGCGCCCTGCAGCTTGTCCTGCACCTCCTTCATCTGCAGCACGGCATTCACGTCGGCGTTCACCTTGGCGATGGCGGCGGGCGGCGTCCTCGCCGGCGCCACCAGGCCGAACCACGGGCCGTATTCGAAGCCCGCGATCCCCACCTCGGTCATCGTCGGCACGTCGGGGATGAGCGGCGAGCGGTGCTGGCTGGTGATGGC